>NZ_JBQCTZ010000002.1:0-52776 GCF_051963715.1 Neisseria sp. P0001.S005
AGCCCTGCGCGGCTGGTGTTTGCCGATTCGAGGGAAGGGGAGCGTTGGTTGGCGGCGATGTCTTCCCGATTGGCACGCTTTATTCCCGATGAGGGCGAGCGCCGCCGTCTGTTGGTCAATATTCAATATGAAAGCAGTCGCGCCGGACTCAACACTCAAGTGATTTTGGGTTTGATTGAAGTGGAAAGCGCGTTTCGCCAATATGCCATCAGCGGCGTGGGCGCGCGCGGTTTGATGCAGGTGATGCCGTTTTGGAAAAACTATATCGGCAATCCGTCGCACAATCTTTTCGATATCCGCACCAATCTGCGCTATGGTTGCACCATTCTTCGCCATTACAACAATATCGAAAAAGGCAATATTGTCCGCGCTTTGGCAAGGTTTAACGGCAGTTTGGGCAGTAACAAATATCCGAACGCCGTGTTAGGCGCGTGGCGAAATAGATGGCAGTGGGGTTGATTCGGGATAAATGGGATAGGGCAGATCTTGCGTGATGTTGGTTTCTGTTAAAACCGTTTTATACCGATGAAGCAGGTTTACGATAAACGGCTTGCGATTTGACCCCATGCAATTCCTTTGAATCCTGTATAATCAGAAAATCTGTTAATTCACACTTTCAGACGGCCTTTCGCAAACTTAAGGCCGTCTGAAACATTATTTATGGCAAGAGATAACCGTATTCAAATGTTTCCGCACGAGTGGCGTGCCAGTACCACACTTTCCGGCGTTTACGCACTGCGTATGTTGGGGATGTTTTTGGTGTTGCCTGTTTTGGCGATGTATGCCGCTTCGTTGCCTGGAGCAGAAAACAATAAAGCGCTGGTCGGTATGGCGATGGGTATTTACGGGCTGACACAGGCTTTGCTGCAACTGCCTTTGGGCATGGCTTCTGACAAGTTCGGCCGTAAAAAAGTGATTTATGCCGGCTTGATTGTGTTTGCGGCGGGTAGTTTTTTGGCTGCAGTTGCCGACAGCCTGCAGATGTTGGTTGCCGCGCGTGCCATTCAGGGCGCGGGCGCAGTCAGTGCGGCGGTAACGGCTTTGCTGGCAGATTTGACCCGTAACGAAGTGCGGACGCGTGCGATGGCGATGATCGGCCTGAGTATCGGCTTGACCTTTTCCGTCAGCCTAGTGCTGGCCCCGATGATTGCCAGCTTTATCGGCGTATCCGGCCTGTTTGCGCTGACCGGTATTCTGACTGTAATCAGTATCGGCGTGGTTGCCTGGATGACACCTGATCCGGAAGTATCAAAAATGCACGAAGACACGCAGGCGCAGCCTTCGCGTATGGGTGAAGTATTGAAAAACCGCCAACTGCTCAATCTCGACTTCGGTATTTTTGCCTTGCATGCGGCGCAAATGGCTTTATTTACCGCATTGCCGTTTGCCATGACGCAGCTGGGTTTGGAAAAAATCCATCACTGGCAAGTCTATCTGCCGTCAACCATTACCGGCCTGATTATTATGGTGCCGCTGATTATTGTCGGCGAAACGCGCAACAAGCTCAAACAAGTGTTTATCCTTGGTATCGTCTGCATTGCTGCGGCGCAAATCGGCCTGCTGTTTGGAATGCACTCGGTATGGTTGATTACCGCTTATCTGATTGTTTACTTTATTGGTTTCAATGTATTGGAAGCCAGCCTGCCGTCTATGGTATCGAAAATCGCTCCGTCCGATTTGAAAGGCACCGCGATGGGCGTGTATAACACCATGCAGTCGGTCGGCTTATTTGTCGGCGGCGCAACCGGTGGTTTATTGTTCCAAAAATACGGTTTTGTAGGCGTATTTGCCTTTTGTAGCGTATTGATGTTGCTGTGGCTGGTATTGGCAGTCATTTCGCCGGCACCTAAACCTGTCAAAAACCTCAGCTATCCGCTTAACGCCGAATGGCAACAAAATCCGGATTTGCTCTACCAAAAATTGACCGAAATTGAAGGCGTTGAAAGCATCAGCTTTAGCGCAGACAAACAAACCATTTATATCAAGGCCTTGCAAAAAGGATTCGACCAAGAGGCCGCCGAAAAAATTATCACAGGAGTGTAAAATGTCATTGAATAAAGTTATCCTCATCGGCCGTCTCGGCCGCGACCCGGAAGTCCGCTATATGCCCAACGGCGAGGCCGTCTGTAACTTCAGCGTTGCCACCAGCGAAACGTGGAACGACCGTAACGGCCAACGCGTAGAACGTACCGAATGGCACAACATCACCATGTACCGCAAACTCGCCGAAATCGCCGGTCAATACCTGCGTAAAGGCAGCCAAGTGTATCTGGAAGGCCGTATCCAAAGCCGTAAATACCAAGGCAAAGACGGCATCGAGCGCACCGCTTACGACATCATCGCCAACGAAATGAAAATGCTTGGCGGTCGCAACGACAACAGCGGCGGCGCACCATATGATGACGGCTACAACCAAGGCGGTCATTCAAGCCAAAGCAGTTACCAACAAGCATCACAACAGCAATACCAATCCACCCCAGCGCAAGAACCCCCGGCCGCCCCAGCCCGTCGTCCTGCTCCGGCACAACCGACCGCTCCGGTTGATGATATCGACGACGATATTCCGTTCTAATTATTGAGCAAATAAAAAGGCCGTCTGAAAAATATACTTTCAGACGGCCTGAGATCTTTGTAAAATCCCCAAAAATCCCTCAATGTCTTGGGGAGATTTAGGGGATTTTTACAAAGGTTTTTGTCAGGTTTTTATGCTTAATCAATAAATTAGGGAGGCGTTTGTTTTTCAGGCTGTCATGTTACTGCCTTTCAAACGTCAATTTTCCTATATCCATAAGGAATAAGGGGGTTATATATGTTTAGAAACTAAGCTAAACAGATTTAGTCTCAATATATTCTCAGCTTCTGAAATATTCATCCCCCAAATATCTGCTAATATTGCAATGCCAATATTGGCATTCCAGGGTAGTAAAGCTTGTGTTTTAAAACACCCAAAAGGTCCATCGGTTTCAATCAATATTTTTTCTATTGGCATTAGTTTGACCAACTCATAACCCTTTTTACTGCTTAACATTGCAGGTCCTACAGAAAAATAGCAGCCTATTTCAATCGCTCGTTTTAGCTGTTGTTTTGTGCCTGAAAACCAATGAAGGATTGGTAAGTTACCATTTACTTGAATTAATTCATCTAGTACAGCATTTGCACTCATTCTAGAATGTATACTTAATATTTTTCCTCCAGATTTTGCTGAGCTTCTTAAAATATGGCGAAAAACCTTTAATTGGGTTTCCCAATGTGTTTTAAACTCTTTTCCGCCATCCAGCCCAATTTCACCTACATAGCGAGTTTGGTTTAATAATTCATCAAACAAATCCAATTCCTGCCAACGTTCGTGAGCCAGTTGCGGATGCAATCCCAAGGCGGTACGAATACGAGGACAATCTTTTGCTAATGAACTTGTTCCATACCACGCTTTGGGTGTGGTTGTAACAGATAAAACATAAATATTTTCATCTTTACATCGTTTTGCAACGTATTGTGGATTAGTATATAAATCCAAATGGCAATGCATATCCATCATAATATTTGGTTCACTATTAAAAGTTGCTCCACTTCATCCAGTCCGCTCCTAAAAACATTTGCAAACTGATTTAGTTGTTGAGTGGGTAGTGGACCACTTTGTAAAACCCATTGATTGATGTTGCGATGATTTTTTTGACGAATAGCACTTATTAAAGCAAATAAATCATCTCTTCTGTCCTGATTTATTAAAATTTGCCGAATATCATTAAATTCATATTGGGCATCATTGGTAATACCAGCATAATGCAATGACGCTCTACGAATCAGGCATGGAACACAAACCCCGCATTGTTTATTTTTGCGTTTCCAATGGCTACACGAAACAGTATCAGGGATAATTTGCTGTAATAATGGTAAATTTTTACATTCTGCTATCATTTGCCCTTTAGTTTTAAATTGATAAGGATTTCTTAAAGTGAAAGGAATATTGACCGCAGTGAAAAATTTTTGTATTTCTTGGATAAAATAAGGGTGAGTGGTACGGGTACTTAAAGCGCCTACTCTGCGTACTGTTAAAGGTGCATTGATTGAAATTACCCCATTTTCAGGCACTAAAATATCAATCTTTTTTTGCGCGACTTCCTGTAATGTATAAGCTGATACAATAGCAAATGCCAAAAAATTTAAACTTCTGGTTCGCATTGTGATTTCAGCAGTTTTTCCATTATTTAGATGTGGCTGTGCAATCGCATTAAATTGCGAAAATCGATCAGTATAACCATATTGATTAAGTTTCTGGATAATGACATGCTGACGTGATTTATCACCTTTATAAGAATGGCTAACTAAAACCGGTGAATGTCCCTGCTCCAATAAATCAATCGCCCCAATTGCTGAATCTAAACCACCTGAAAACAAACAAACGCTGTCTTTATTTCTTAAATCCACCAATTTGGTTCGGCTACTTAATTTATAGGGCCGTGGCGGTAATTGCCCTCCTGCCTGAAAATTAAACTGCCAAATATCGCCACTTAAAAAGTGTAAGATCTGTTCTAAATGGGTTTTGTTTGTATGCCAAATATCAGGCTGGCACAAAGGTAAAGTAATGGAAAACGAACGACACCAACCATTTGCGGTATCTTTTCGCAAAACAAAAGTGTCTGCTGCCGTTACTGCCAAAGCAATCGTCAAAAAATCCATTACAGTATCACTGGGTGCAACACCCAATTTTTTAACTTGTTTCAAAATCCTATTGCCGATATAAGCAATTTGTAGATTTTTATCTCCCATTCCATACAACCGAACAGGTATTACACCGTTTGGTAGATTTTTTAATTGTTCAATATCGTGATGAAAAACTAATTGAGCCATCAATACTCCTCCCACTCTTCCCAAATTTCCAAAATAGTTTGATTTTGAATTTCTTGCATTTGTTCAATTGTTAACTGGCAAACATCATCCGTAAATTTAGGGGCAAGCTTAATATCTACTACTTCACGAATGAGTTGTCGTAAATCATTTTCTGCTATGGCAATTTGCACAGGATCATCACCTTTCTTCCAAGCCTTGCCGGCATCGTGTGCAATTTGCAGAAAAATACTTTCAGTTAAATAACAAACCATCATTCCACCAATGACTTCAGTAGTAATGCTATTTTCATCAAAAGTTGTCATTCCTTCCAATGCTTCTGATAAAGCAATATTCATCGCAGCACGAATTTTGTCTGAATCACCGTGGTGACCAGCCAAAAGTTCGGTAATTTGGGTGATGACTTGATCACAAGGCTGGCCATTTAAACTATGTAAATTAACCGAATATTGTTGCTGCTGGCTGCCTGAAAAAATGCCAAATAAATCCGAACCTGCTTGGGTAATTTTCCCTAATTTTTGGACGGCTGTATGCTTACCACCACTGGCTTTTCGTGCATAATGACCAAGTGCTTTACGTACATCATCACGTCCACTGCCTCGTACAGCCCTACCGATTGCTTGACGCAATCCCTTTAATCTCTGTGGATCTGGCGTTTGAGTCGTTGCTTGGCTGTCATCAACCCAAGCCGGTAACAGAGGTGAACGACCATTTGGTCCTACGCTAGACTGTGAAGTACCCATTTATTATTCCTTATACCAATTTGCATTTTTTAAAGCCGTATTTAACCAAGGTTTTTTTACACTTTGTTTTAACCCAATAATGAAACGGTTTAAAATTCTTGCCCCATCTTCTGAATTTTCTGCCAACAAACAAGCCCCCACAAAACCATTTGGACTTTTATCCCAATTATCCACTTTTCTTAATTGTTCCACTAACGCGTCCATAACAGAGATTTGTTCATCCATTGTTAGTTGTTGAATGGCATCTTGGGTACCTTGTGAGCCTGTTCTTGATGTGGTTGTAAGTAAAATGTTTAAAGCATCTTGGGCTTTTTGAGAAAGTTGAGCGGTATAAGTATTTAGCGGTATGGTTTCTCTGGATAAATAGATCGCCGCACGCAAATCAACATTGGATAATTTGGGCTCTAACTTTGCCCATTCTTTGATAAATGCTTGAATAGGCTTATTTTCAGAGAGTGTTGATAAATTTTGCTCATTGTTATCTTCCAGCTCTTTTAATAGTTCAGGTTTACCCTCTCTTTCGTTAACAAGCCGATAAAATTTTGTTATCACATCATAATCCACGCATCGCTCAAAAATAACCAGCTTGGTAATAATTGCTTCATCTAACGGCATTTGACGCTTGTTTGCGATTTTGGTACGCATTTTAATGGTATTTAAAATACGTTTTACAATTCTAGGATTACCCTGAATATTAGGTGAATTTGCTAATAAAGGCGCTATTCTGTTTGCGCGTTCAAAATCTGACAATAGAGTTTGATTGTGTTGCTCCTCAATAGTTTCAGCCACTTCTTCTGGATTTAAAGATTGACTTTTCCAAGATTGTTGCAAATGATTTTCTAAAAATTGGCGTAAACTTGCTAATTTTCCGGTTGGTACTTTTTGATGAATGGCGTACAGCATATATAAATACGCACGAATTTCAAGCACACCTGCTTTGGGTACACGAATAGGAATCTGTATGAGCTTATCCAAATAATCAATTTGATGACGATACGACAAATCTTTGTAATGCTCCGCAACTGAATGGCGAATCATTTCCTCGTCAGCCGCGATAATGAATGCCGTCCGATTTAAAAACAAAAATAAACGAATCGCCTCCAATGTCTGAATAGCATTAGCAGGCAGACAACGGTCAAGATTATCAATTACAATAACCAGCTTTTTGCCTAAATCCTGTAAGATTTCGCCATATTCTTTTCTGAACTCATCAATTTGTTTTGGTGGAGTTTGTTGTTCTTTGGATTTGATAAGATTTTTTTCTGAATCAACGATTTCTTTTACTGTTTCTACAACTTGCTTACTTTCCGTTTCATTTTGAATACCATCCAAAGCATTTTGGGCTGTTTCAAATATTTTGGATACTAAACCAAAAGCAGGTAAGCCTGCTGCTAAAGCTGCACCCTCTACAACTAAACCAGCTACACGTAAGCCATTAATTCTTGCAAATAAGTTTTTGGATTTTTGCAAGATGGTTTCTTTATCTTTGGCGGCCTGAATCAAATGGCTTGCAATAGTTTCCAAAAGCGCCGCTCTGGCATCATCAAATCCCTGATAGAGCCAAGCATCAAATTTAATTATAATCCATTCATCAGGTTTGATTTGTTGCTCAATTAAATTTAATAGAGAGGACTTGCCTGCCCCCCAGTTGCCAAAAACACCTATCGAAACGGGAAGCATAGCTTCAGTTTCTAATATTTCAGTAACAATTTGCGACACTTCGCCAAAATTGAGATAGTCTTCTTTAGATTCAGTATCTGACCACATTTAATTAACCTCATTTATAAAATATAATTTTTTACATTTTACATATTTTTAGTAAACATTTTAATGTTTTTATAATGATAAGTATATAGAAAGTAGCAAGGTCGGTGGATGAGTTATCGAAATTAAAAGATATTAGGAAAAGGGATGGAAGTGGAATAAAACAGATAAACAGATTAAACTACTATAATCAATAAGCGTAAAAAACAGTATACTCAAATTTAGCAATGCCTCTTACTAGAGTTAAACGTGATAATTTCTACTATAACCTACCAGCTTTTCCTTCTTTCAATGATTTTATGAATAAACATTGTCAACTTGGTATCTCATAGCAAGCATATTGTGTAAAAATAAAATCTGAAATCTAATCTTTTCATACTTTATTTTTACGCAATCCAGATTGAAAAGTGAATAATAAGAATTTAATTATCTGATTTTAAATATCTTTATAGTTTACATTTTACTATAAAATAGAAACAACCGTTCTAATCATTGAACAATACAAAAGGCCGTCTGAAAAATATACTTTCAGACGGCCTTTTAAATGATTTAAAAGAAAATCCTACATTTGCACCGAACCGCTGACGGTCAGGCTGATTTCTTCTGAGCCTGGGGAGGCTGGTACGCCATCTTCTATTCCTGCAGCTACCTCTGCGACAGGGGCTGCCCGCAGCATTTTGGCGTGTGCAAAGTCGCCGCCGACTTGGCGGTTGCCGATGTGGCCCAAGTTGAGTTTGACGATTTTGTAGCTGGAGAAGCCGAGCGTTTGGGCGAGGTTTTGGGCGCGGTCTTTGAAGCGCAGGATGACGGCTTTGCTCAGTTGGTCGACGGTTTCTTCGCGTTTTTCTTTGGATACGGAAAACGAGGAGCTTTCCAAAACGGCAATATTGATGCTATCGGCAATCAGGCGGTTGAGTGCTTCAAAGTCTTTGCTTTCTACTTTGAAGTAGGCGTGTTCTTCCCAGCCGGTTTGGGTGCGTTTGCCGTTGGTGTATTGATAGCGCGGGGAAGCGTTGCGCTCCATCAGCTCGGCTTTAAATTTGTTGTTTTGGGAGATTTTGTTGAACTGGTTAAATTTTTTCATGAAGGCTTGGTTGACGGCTTGACGGTCTTTGCCTTCTGCGTTGACGCTGAAATGCGCGGTCATGGTATCCCGTGGCACTTCCATGTTGGCGGATTCGGAAAATTCAACGATGTTGTAGTTGAGGCTTTCTGCTGCTACGGGCAGGGAGGCCGCTAGCAGTAGGGCGGTAAGGGCTGGACGGAGCATTTTGTTTTTCCTTGTAATGCGGATTTTAAAAAAGTAATTTAGCATGAAAGATGGAAACGTTGGCTTTGGCAAGCGTAAGGATTTGTATGGGTTGAGGCCGTCTGAAAAGAAGTTACTTTGTGTCCATCAAGCCGACCTCATGGGGATTGAGGCGGGCTTTTTCTTCTTGGCCTAAGCCGACCAATTTCCGTAAGCGAGTCATGTAGGCATTGACGTCAAGGCCTCGTCCGTAGCGTTGCGCCTCCCAGATGGTTTCTGCCAAGGCTTCCATCATATCGTGTTCGGCTTTGACCCAGTCGCCGTTGTAACGGGCGCAAAGTTGTTGGTGGATGGCACGGATGCCCGAGGGTTGGTCGATGGCGCTTTGCTCTTGCAGGGAAAGGTGTAGCGACATATGCAGGAATGGATTGCTTTCGCCGTCTTCGGGCAGCCATTCTTTATCTAAATATTGTTCGATGTCTTCGAGATAGTGTCCGTATTCGGGATGGGCTTCGATAATGCGTAAGGCTTTTTGTTGCAGGCCGTCCAATTGGAGCGGTGCGAGCCTGTGTTGCCAGACGTGGGCAAAGAATCGGCGGACATCGTGGGTGTTTACGTCATACATGATGGGTGTGATTTGATTTTGGGATATGTGATTATATAGCGATTGCGATAAAAAAGGCCGTCTGAAAAATATGTTTTCAGACGGCCTTTGTTTTGCAGGGTTTAGCGGCGGTCGATGATTCGGTAATACACTTCGCCGTCTTGGACATAGCCCAATTCGACACGGGCAATTTCGGCAATGGCCTCTTGTCCGTGTGCCAAATCTTCAACTTCCGCATTGAGGAAATTGTTGCGTAAAGTGAGCGTTTGGTTTTTTTCCTCCTGACGGACGAGCTGCTCCTGCAATTCTTCCGTATGCCCGACGCTGCCTTTACCAAACCAAAGGCTGTACTGACAGCACAAAAGTGCGAAGGTTAAAACAAAAGTTACCCACTTCATACAATCAATATCCTATATTCTGCTTATTTGCCCAGTTGGTAGAATGCGGCTTTGCCAGGGTAGTAGGCGGCTTCGGCCAATTCTTCTTCAATGCGCAACAATTGGTTGTATTTCGCCATGCGGTCGGAGCGGGACAGGGAGCCGGTTTTGATTTGCATACAGTTGGTGGCAACTGCCAAGTCGGCAATGGTGCTGTCTTCGGTTTCACCGGAACGGTGGCTCATTACGCTGGCGTAGCGGTTGCGTTTGGCCAAGTCAACGGCTTGCAGGGTTTCGCTCAATGTACCGATTTGGTTGACTTTGACCAGCAATGCGTTTGCCACGCCTTTTTCGATGCCTTCGGCCAAGATTTTTGGATTGGTTACGAACAAGTCGTCGCCGACCAATTGAACTTTTTTGCCCAATTTTTCGGTCAGCAGTTTCCAGCCTTCCCAGTCGTTTTCGTCCATGCCGTCTTCGATGGAAACGATTGGGAATTCGTTAACCAGACCTTCCAAGTATTCGGCAAATTCTGCGCTGGTGTAAGAGCGGCCTTCGGCTTCCAGATGGTATTGGCCGTCTTTGTAGAACTCGCTGGATGCGCAGTCCAGGGCGAACAATACGTCTTCGCCAGCTTTGTAGCCTGCGGCTTCGGTTGCTTCAACGATCAGCTGCAGGGCTTCTTTGTGGCTGTTCAGGTTAGGTGCGAAACCGCCTTCGTCGCCGACGGTAGTTGGGAAGCCTTTGCCGTCACACAGTTTTTTCAGCGCGTGAAAAATTTCTGCACCGCAACGCAGGGCTTCGCGGAAAGATTTTGCGCCGACAGGCATGATCATGAATTCTTGGATGTTCAGGCTGTTGTTGGCATGTTCGCCGCCGTTGATAACGTTCATCATCGGAACAGGCAGAGCCATTGGGCCTGCGCCGCCCAAGTAGCGATATAGAGGCAGGCCTGCATCTTCGGCAGCTGCGCGTGCTACGGCCATAGAAACGGCCAAAGTAGCGTTGGCACCCAAGTTGCCTTTGTTTTCAGTACCGTCCAATTCGATCATGATTTGGTCGATATAAGATTGTTCGTTGGCATCGATACCGATGAGGGCTTGCGCGATTTGGTTGTTGACGTGGTCAACGGCTTTCAATACGCCTTTGCCCAAGTAACGGGATTTGTCGCCGTCACGCAGTTCCAAAGCTTCTTTTTGGCCGGTTGATGCGCCGCTAGGTACAGCTGCGCGTCCCATGACGCCGGATTCCAACAATACGTCACACTCTACGGTAGGGTTGCCGCGGGAGTCCAAAATTTCGCGTGCAAAAATATCAACGATTGCGCTCATGAATATCTCCAAATAGGATGGTAAAAGAAAAGTAGCTTTGTTACGCTTCAGACGGCCTTGAGGATGATTGCCGAAGTCTGATGAATGCAGCCATTATACCGTCTTTGCCGGGCATGGCATCGGTGTCGGTATGAAACCGACTGTAAGTTTGTTTCACGTCAATATCGTTCAAACAAACATAAGCCGTATAGTGTAACATTTTTTACCCTTTTTAGGGTGAAAAGCTGATTAAATCAGGCATAAGGCCGTCTGAAAAACGGATTAGCCTTCGCCAAAAATCATCGAGCCTACGCCGTCATCGGTCAGTACTTCCAAGAGCAGGGCGTTGGGAACGCGGCCGTCTATGATATGCGTGGCTTTGACGCCGCTTTTGGCGGCTTCGACGGCTGAGGCAATTTTAGGCAGCATACCGCCGTACAGCGTGCCGTCTTCAATCAGTTTGTCAATGCGGCTTGGCGTCAGGGTGGTCAATAATTTGCCTTCTTTATCCAGTACGCCGGGGATATTGGTCATCATCAGCAGTTTTTCGGCCTGAAGTTTTTCCGCCAGTTTGCCGGCAACCAAGTCGGCATTGATGTTGAACGCTTCGCCGTTTTGGCCTACGCCGATGGGTGCGATGACAGGAAGGCAGCCGCGCTCGACCAAGCCTTCCACCAAACGGGTATCGATGTCAGCCACTGTGCCGACTTGGCCGATGTCCACGCCTTTTTGTTCGGGCGTGTCGATCAGGAGTTTTTCCGCTTTGATGAAGTGGTTATCCCGGCCGGTAATGCCGACGGCGCGACCGCCGAAGGTGGTAATCATGGAAACGATTTCTTTATTGACGTGTCCGCCCAAAACCATTTCTACGATGTCCATGGTTTCGCTGTCGGTCACGCGCATGCCTTGAACAAACTCTCCTTTTTTGCCGACTTTTTCCAACATTTCATTGATTTGCGGGCCGCCGCCGTGAACGATGACGGGATGCAGGCCGATTAGTTTGAGCAGGACGACATCGCGTGCGAAGCCCTCTTTTAAGGCCGACTCGGTCATGGCATTGCCGCCGTATTTGATGACGATGATGGAGCCGGAAAAACGGCGGATATAAGGTAAAGATTCGGCAAGGACGCGCGCCTTGATGGCAGGGGAGACAGATTGTTGCTGGGTCATGGTTTCAACCTTGTTTCATGATTTCGGCCTTTATCTTAATCCCAAAGGCCGTCTGAAACAATATTTCCAAACGCTTGAAATCCTGTTAAATCAGTTAAATGGTTGAAACCAGCCTCATGCAAACGGTAAAATGACGGTTTGCTTCGGCCTCTTCGCCGATTACTAAGGATACCCATGATGAAAATCAGCACCCAATTCGATGCCGGTTCGGTCGTTGTCAAAGACTTGAGCAACCCTGCCGATATCCGCCTCGCCCTGCGTCCCGACAATGCTTCGGAGTTTGCCCAATGGTTTTACTTCCGTTTGCAGGGTGCGGCCTATCAAAACTGCGTGATGCATTTTGAAAATGCGGCGGACGCTGCGTATCCTTTGGGCTGGGAGGACTATCAGGCTTGCGCCTCTTACGACCGCCAAAATTGGTTCCGTGTGCCGACCAGCTACGAAAACGGCGTGTTGACCATCAACCATACGCCTTTGTCCAACAGCGTTTACTACGCTTATTTCGAGCCTTATTCCAACGAGCAGCATTTGAACCTTTTGGGCGATGCGCAGGGCAGTGGTTTGTGCCGTATCGACGACTTGGGCAGTACCGTTCAAGGCCGCGATATCAATCTTCTGACCATCGGCAACCAAGTCGAAAGCGACATGAAAGTCTGGATTATCGCCCGTCAGCATCCGGGAGAAACCATGGCGGAATGGTTTGTTGAAGGTTTGCTGGGCCGCCTGCTTGATCCGCAAGATCCGACCGCGCGTATGCTGCTTGACCGTGCGACTTTCTATATTGTGCCGAATATGAATCCGGACGGTTCAGTTTTGGGTAATCTGCGCACCAATGCCGCCGGCGCCAACCTCAACCGCGAATGGGAAAACCCGACTTTGGAGCGAAGCCCCGAAGTCTTTGCCGTCCGCGAAAAAATGATGGAAACCGGCGTGGATTTGTTCTTGGATATTCACGGCGATGAAGGTCTGCCGTTTGTCTTTGTGGCCGGTACCGAAGGCGTGCCTAACTACAACGAGCGCATCGAAGCCTTGGAAGACCAATTCAAACTGGCGTTGCTCAATGCCAGCCCCGATTTCCAAGACGATTACGGCTATGACAAAGATGCGCCGGGTCAGGCAAACATGACTTTGGCGACCAACTGGGTCGGCAATCATTTCAACTGCCTTGCCTATACTTTGGAAATGCCGTTTAAAGACAATGCCAATCTGCCGGACGACGATTTCGGCTGGAACGGCCAACGTTCGCTGCGCTTGGGCGAGGCCATGTTGTCTGCTATTTTGAATGTGGTTGACGATTTGCGTTAAACCATCCGACACCGCATACAGGCCGTCTGAAAGTTCAGGCTTTCAGACGGCCTTTGAGATAAGGAACACACATTATGATGATACATCCCCAGTTTGATCCGGTGCTGATCAGCATCGGCCCGCTTGCCATCCGCTGGTATGCCTTGAGCTATATTGTCGGCTTTATCCTGTTTACGATTTTGGGCCGCCGCCGTATCGCGCAGGGCAATTCTGTGTTTACCAAAGAAACACTCGACGATTTCCTGACTTGGGGTATCTTGGGCGTCATCTTGGGCGGCCGTATCGGCTACGTTTTGTTTTATAAATTTTCCGATTATCTTGCCAACCCGTTGGATATTTTTAAAGTTTGGGAAGGCGGTATGTCGTTTCACGGCGGCTTCTTGGGAGTGGTCGTTACCATGTGGTTGTTTGGCCGCAAGCACAACATCAGTATCTTGAAATTGATGGATACCGTTGCGCCGCTCGTACCGCTGGGCTTGGCTTCCGGCCGTATCGGCAACTTTATCAACGGCGAACTTTGGGGACGCGTGACCGAACTCAATGCTTTCTGGGCGATGGGTTTCCCGCAAGCGCGTTACGAAGATGCGGAAGCTGCGGCGCACAATCCTTTATGGGCCGAATGGTTGCAACAATACGGCATGCTGCCGCGCCATCCGTCTCAGTTTTACCAGTTTGCCCTTGAAGGCATTTGCCTGTTTGTCATTGTTTGGATTTTCTCGAAAAAACCACGTCCGGCCGGTCAAACGGCAGCATTGTTCTTGGGCGGTTACGGTTTGTTCCGCTTTATTGCAGAATTTGCCCGTCAGCCTGACGACTATCTCGGCCTGTTGACCTTGGGTTTGTCCATGGGTCAATGGTTGAGCGTGCCGATGATTGTATTGGGTGTGATTGGTTTTGTTTGGTTTGGCCGTAAAAACAGTGTTGCCAAAGCGTAAATAAAACAAGAAATAAAGGCCGTCTGAAAAGGTTTTCAGACGGCCTTTTTATGGCTTCAAGCAAACGGATTTTGGGTTTAACCGAAAAAGCCCATTTTGACTTGAATGAGTTTTTCCAACTCCGGCAGAACACGGCGGCGTGAGACGAAGAAGATAATGTGGTCGCCGTCTTGCAAGATGGTTTCGGTGTGGTGTCCCATGATGACTTCGCCGGTTGCGCCGCGGACGATGGCGGCGATGTAGCAGTCGCTTGGCCATTTGATGCCGCTGATGCGGCGGCCGACGATGGCGGAAGTGTTTTTGTCGCCGTGTACCACCACTTCAATGGCTTCGGCTGTACCGCGGCGCAAAGGATGGACGGCAACGACGTCGCCACGGCGGATGTGGGCGAGGATGGAGCCGATGGTAATCAGGTGGGGGGAAACGACGATATCGATTTTGTTGCCTTCGAGCAAATCGACGTAGCTTGAGCGGTTGACGATGGTGATTACGCGTTTGGCACCAAGGTTTTTCGCCAGCAGGCTGGACATGATGTTGTTTTCGTCGTCGTTGGTCAGCGCGCAGAAGACGTCGATTTCGTCGATGTATTCTTCGTCCAGCAGGGTTTCATCGGTGGCGGAACCTTGCAGGACGAGGGTGTTGTCCAGATTCTCGGCTAGCCATTCGGCGCGGTGGGGTTTGTATTCGATGATTTTGATGTCGTATTTGGATTCGAGCTGTTTGGCGAGGCGGTAGCCGATGTTACCACCGCCGGCAATCATGATGCGGCGGGTACGCGCTTCTTTGGGGCGCAGTTCGCGCATGATGATGTTGACGCTGCTGATGTCGGCGGTAAAAAGTACCTCGTCACCTTCGATGATGACGGTTTGCGGCGTGGGGACAATAAGGCGGTTGTTGCGGTATATGGCACAGATTTGGCAGTCCGCGCCTTCGGGGAGATGTTGGTTGATGTCGGCAATTTCACGGTCGATCA
Organism: Neisseria sp. P0001.S005; assembly: GCF_051963715.1. Lineage (NCBI taxonomy): Bacteria > Pseudomonadati > Pseudomonadota > Betaproteobacteria > Neisseriales > Neisseriaceae > Neisseria > Neisseria sp. P0001.S005. Next base: position 15,276 of record NZ_JBQCTZ010000002.1, read on the forward strand.
GCAAACCGCCTTTGCGAGCTTGAACAATCACCATGCGGACTTGGTCGTTGGCAAAGCTGAGTACTTGCAATGCGCTGGTGTAGCTGAGCAGGCCGACAAGTTGTTCGGTAACCAGTTGTTCGGGGCTGATGGTTTCGGTAATGCCGAAAATGTTGAGGCTGCCTTCTTCGGGTTTGTCGCTTCCAGCAACTGGATATTCGAGGTATTCGCTTGAGCGTACGCGTGCAATGCGGCCGGGGATGTTGAACAGGTCGGCGGCGATTTTGGAGGCGACAATGTTGGTTTCGTCGCTGCGGGTCAGGGCAAGCAGGAGGTCGGAGTCCGCCGCGCCTGCCTGTTCGAGGGTAAAGGGCGATGCGCCGTTGCCGACGATGGTTTGGACATCGAGGCGGCTGCTGATGCGGTTGAGCGCTTTTTCGTCGATGTCGATGATGGTAACGTCGTTGCTGGGAACGGAGGCAAGGTTTTGGGCGACGGTCGAGCCGACTTGGCCGCTGCCGAGGATGAGTATTTTCACGGTAATTGAGTGTGTTCGGTAAAAATGAAATTGTAACAAAAGGCCGTCTGAAATTGGAGTTTCAGACGGCCTGATTTTTCAATCGGCTAAAGGATTACCAATAGCCCAAGGCTTTCCACCACAAGATGCCGACAGTGCTGAAAATCAGAATTTCGACCACACTCATGATGAAGCCGGCTTTCCACCATTCGGTCATGTTGACGTAGTTCGAGCCGTAAATGACAGGTGCAGAACCAGTGGCGTAGTGGGTCAGCGACATCATGATGCCGGTAGCGGCTGCCATAACCAGGGCAAACAGCATCGGTGGTGCGCCCAAGGCCAAGCCTGCGCCGTAGAATGCGCCGAACATGGCGGTAACGTGTGCCGTACCGCTGGCGAAAACGTAGTGGGCGTAGAGGTAGGCCAGCATCAACAGGGCGCAACCGGCTTCCCAACCCAAGCCCATATGGGCGATACCGCTTTGCATGGAGTCGGACAACCAGCTGATGAGGCCCAGTTTGTTGAGGAAGTTTGCCATCATCACCAAGGCCGCAAACCAAACGATGGTATCCCACGCGCTTTTTTCTTTTAGCGCATCTTCCCAAGTCAGTACGCCGGTCAAAAGGCACAGGCTCAAGCCGAGGAAGGTGGTGGCGGTAGCATCAACTTTCACGCCGAACAGCATCTCGGGAATACCCGCCCACAACAGCAGCAGAACCAGGAAAATGCCCAGCATGATTTTTTCTTCACGCTTCATCGGCCCCATGGCAGCCAAATGCTCTTTTGCCAATGCAGTGGCGTTAGGGGTTTGTTTGATTTCAGGCGGATACAGGAAGTACAGCACCAGCGGCATCAGCAGCATGGCAAGCAGGCCGGGTACGACCATCGCCAAGAACCAAGTACCCCAAGAGAGTTGGATTTGCGAATTGGTGGCTTTGGCAACCAATTCGACTACCAGCGGATTGGGGGCGGTGGCAGTGATAAAAATCAGACAGGTAATCACATTGGAGTGGAAGTTGACCAGTGAAAGGTATTTACCGATTTTGCCTTCCGTACCTTTTTCAGGGTCGGAGTCGAAGCTCAGTGCGATGGATTTCATAATCGGATGCACGATCGCACCGCCGCGTGCAGTATTACTTGGCGTTACTGGACCGATGACCAAATCGGCAAGCGCTAAGCTGTAACCTACGCCCAGCGTGCGTTTGCCGAAGAGGGAAATCAGCAGGTAGCCGATACGCATACCCAAGCCGGTTTTCAACAGGCCGCGCGAGATAATGATGGCGATACCGATCATCCAGATTAACGAGTTGTTGAGGCTGCTCAGTGCGTCTTTGGTCGCGTCGGCGGCTTTTGCGTTGGTCACGCCGGTCAGTGCAACCAAAGTAATGCCCAAAATCGCCATTGCGCCGATAGGCATGGCTTTGCCGATGATGCCGGCAATGATGCCGACAAACAATGCCAAAAGATGCCATGCGTCAGGCGATACGCCTTGAGGAACGGGGATAACGAACCAGATAAGCAGCGTCAGCACAAGTGCGACCGCAGCAGGAATTGGCTTGAAGCCCATGTTGAATCTCCTAATTTGAGGATTGAAGTATTGGGAAATCTGTTTTTAGACGGCCTGAGTGTTGCTTAAGCTTGTCTGAACGTGTTTTGGTAGGTTCGGAAGGTATTTTTCTTATTGGGTTTCTCTTCCATCTTGGAAAGAAGAGAAAGGGAGTTTGGTATTGGTTTTTCAGACGGCCTTTACAGTAACAGGCCGTCTGAAAACAACGCCGTTTTACTCCTGTTCTTGCGGCAGGCCGTACTCTTCGGGGAAGGTGCGCAGCGAGCTTTGCAACACGGTAACTGCGCCGTCAATCAAACCGCAACGGCCGCTTCGTGGCAACAGTTGGCACAGGCTTTGCAAGGCGCGCAGGTCGTCGGGAGTGCCGATGCCGGTGTCCACGCGGTTGAGCAGGCGGGAAAGCTGGAATGTGCCGCCTTTGCAAGGTGGGCATTGACCGCATGAGTTGGAAGCGAAAAATTCCACATATTCGGCCACTTTGCGCACCACACTGGTGCCTTCGGAAATCACAATCATCGCGCCGGTACCGAGGCTGGATTTGCGTTCGCGTACGGAAACGAAGTCCAAAGGCACATCCAAATCTTTGACAGTTAAAAGCGTGTTTGACGGGCCGCCGGTAAATACGGCTTTAAACGTACGGCCTTCAAGCATACCGCCGCCGTGATCGTAAATCAGTGATTGCAGGGTCGTGCCCATTGGCAGTTCGTACAGCCCCGGATTCAATACGTCACCGGAGAGTGAGTAGAGTTTTGTGCCTGCGGCATCGCCCAAACCCAAAGATTTGTACCATTCCGCGCCTTTGGCAAGGATTTGCGGAATATTGGCGAAGGTTTCGGTATTGTTGATAAGGGTCGGCTCACCGTTGACACCGCTTTCGGCTGGGAAAGGCGGCTTGCGGCGGGGGAAGGGGAAACCACCTTCCAACCATGAAATCACGGCAGTTTCTTCGCCGCCGATATAACGTCCTGAAGTTTCAACCAGTTGTAAGTCCAAAGGTTTACCCAAGTAGTTTTCGATACGGATAAACAAATCGCTGTTTTTCCATTGCTCGATGGCCGGTGTGATGGAAGTGATGGATTCGGTTTGATGAGGGTTGACGTACAGAATCGCTTTGTTGGCACGACAGGCAACGGCGGCAATCAGAACTCCTTCGATGACTTGGTGCGGTGTATTTGCCAGCAGTACACGGTCTTTAAATGTACCCGGTTCGTCTTCGTTGGCATTGCAGACAACGTATTTGTCGCCATTTTTGCTTTGGGCGGCAACGGCGGCCTCCCATTTGCGCCAAGTCGGAAAACCTGCACCGCCCATACCGCAAAGATTGGCATCTTGCAGTTTGGAAACAATGCTTTGAGGATCGGCAAGCGCAGCCAGCAGGCCTTCGCCGCCGCCGACTTTGCGCCACGCGGCTAAATCCGCGCCGACTTGGCGGGAAGGATGCAGTAAGTTTTGATTGGCTTGATTCATGATTGTTGCTCCTGCAAACCGGCGTGTTCGCGCAAATCGAATTTGCCGTAGTCGGGATATAAAACGGGGGCTTTGATGTCGCTGGTCAGACCGGCGCGGGTCATTTCGCGTTGCAGGTCGTGGACGTGGCCGACACCGCCGCGCACTTTTTTCAGCGGCAGGCCGCAATTTGCTGCGGCTTTACCGGCACGGCGGCCGAAGCTGATGATGTCCAAAAGCGCATTTCCCATCAGACGGTTGCGGCCGTGAATACCGCCGGTTACTTCGCCGGCGCAATAGAGGCCTTCGACGCAGGTTGCGCCGTCGCCGTTGATTTCGATACCGCCGTTTTGATAGTGCAGAGTCGGATGAATCATGACCGGCTCAACGGCAGGGTCGATGCCGCATTTATGGGCAACGTGGCCGAGTGTTACTAGACGGTTCAATACGTCAGGGTCGTTAGCAATCAGGCGCGGGGTGTCGAGGAACACGCCGACTTGTCCGTCGCGTACCACGCCGCGGCCTTCGCGGCATTCGCGCAGAATCGCAGCGGCAACAACGTCGCGCGGTTGCAATTCGTCAACGAAACGTTCGCCCAAACCGTTGACCAGTTTGGTCCCTGCAGAGCGCACGGCTTCGGAAATCAGCGCGCCTGCCAAGTGTGGAGGGTGGGCGACGCCGGTCGGGTGGTATTGGAAAGAATCGACATCGCGCAGTTTGGCGCCGATACGGTAAGCCATCACCAGGCCGTCTGCAGTCGCGCCATAATGGTTGGAAGTAGCAAAACCTTGCAAATGCAGGCGTCCGCTGCCGCCGGTTGCCAAGACCACAGCTTTGGCGTGAACCAATACCAAAGAGCGTTTTTCCAAATCGTACAAAATCGCGCCGACGCAGCGGCCGTGTTCGTCTGATAATAATTCGATAGCTGGGTGGCGGTTGAGCTGGGTGATGTTTTCGTCGAGTTCGACCGCCTCGCGCAGTACGCGCATCATTTCGAGGCCGGTAAAGTCGCGGTAGCTCAAAATACGCGGTACGGTCGTACCGCCTGCGCGTTTGCGGCTCAACATGCCGTTGCTGTCTGCGCCTTTGGCAAGATCGAAAGTCATGCCCAAGCCAATCAGCCAGCGGATGGCGGACGGCGCATCGGTAACCATTTGTGCCACCAATTCTTTTTTGCCGACGTTGTGGCCGCCTTTGATGGTGTCGTTAAAGTGTTGTTGCAGGCTGTCTTCTGCGCCGACCGCTGCTTGAATGCCGCCTTCGGCCATCACGGTATTGCTGTCGCCGATACGCAGTTTGTTCGCCATGATGACGCGTGCGCCAGCTTCAGTCGCAGACAATGCCGCTGCCGCGCCTGCACCGCCGCCGCCAATTACCAATACGTCAGTGTTCAAGTGTTCTGCGCCTGATAAATTATAGTCGTCAATCAGAGGCTGACTGATTAAGAGTTTGGCCAAATCAGGATGGCAGTAATCGCCTTGGTTTGGACCGATAGGCAGTTTCACACGCGCATTTGCCTGATAGTCAGGGTGAAATTGGCTCAGTAATTCGTTTTTTTCAGGTAAATCGCCACGCAGTTCCAATGAGGATGCACGCAGATTGGCAAGGGCGGTTTCGTAGTCTATGCCTTGGATTTTGTTAGCCATCACAGTGCCTCCTCTTCAAATTCGACTTTCATTTTGCCACTGTCGATTTCGCGCAGGCGGCGCATCAAATCCACCGGACGCAGCGTGCGTGCCGCTTTCATACGGCGGGCGAACAGGCCTAAGTGGTTCGGACGGATGTGTTCTGGGCAGGAGAGGGTGCAGAGGTTGCACATCACGCATTGGTCGAAGGTCAGCGCAGCCGCGCCGAAATTGCCGGAAACTACCTGCGCTACGCCGTTTTCCACTTGCAAACCTTTAGGACAGGCGCGATTACAGCCGCCGCAATGACGGCAGTTTTGCGCTTCTGGGAAGGCTTTGGCGGTATCGTCCAACCAGTTCCAGCCATCACCAATTTCGCCGACGTCGTAATATTGGATGTGCTCCGGAATAAAGTAATCCAAGAAGCTGACCTGCATGCCTTCTTCGACTTTAGTCTCGCATGCCAGTGCAGTTGTTACTTCGCGCTCGCCTTCTTTACGAATCATGCAGCGGCAGGAACCGCATACGCCTTGACCCATACAGCCGACATTGGCAGTAATCGCATTGCCTGAACGGGCATAGGCTTGGATGATTGACGAGTCGGCGGAAGCTTTGACTTCATGGCCGTCTATGGTCAGGGTTAACAAATTTTCACTCATGGTTTGTTCCTGTGAAATTGGAAGTTGGAATAGTGGGTAATTTGATTAATTGTATTTTTATTACATTTATTGCGTATGAGGAAAATATCCAAGTGATTTACTCAGAAATTCTTTTAAAATCAATGTTTATCTATATAAGGCGAAGTGTATCAGAATTTGTTGAATTTGATGATAGGGAGGGATTAGCCTTGCTTAAGGAAGAGATTGTAAACAAAATGTGCCTATTATTTGGGCAAATTCAATATTTTTATTTGATTATAAAGGTAAAATAAAATTACTTTTTTAGTATAAATTTAAAAATATTAATTCATTCGCTAGTAGAAATCATTATTACATATTAGATAATTTTGCATAGATTGTTGTATATATTGAATAATATTTAGGTATATAAGCAAGTGAAAAGATTGTTATAAAATTTCAGAAAATCAAACAAGTTTGATATCAGTCAAGAAGGTTGAGGGAGAAAATGGCACAGATTTTATAATTATGTATTGTTTTGGAAAATAAGAAAGGCCGTCTGAAATTTAGGTAGTTCCCTTTTTAATACAGGCTACTAAATTTCTTTTTTAGATGCTTAAGACAAATATTTTCAGACGGCCTTGCAATAAGATTATCATTTAAAAATAATGTAGTTTTATTTCTATGTAAGTGAATAGCTAGTAGATATGGGTTATCAATAACCAAGTGATTTAATATGTTATTAAATTCTATTTAAATCAATAAGGTATGAAAATGATATTGTCTGGATTATTCATTTGAAAGCACTATTACACTATTGAAGGCCGTCTGAAAAATCGGTCTCTTAAAAAATAAACAAACCCTTCCTACCATGACTCCCGAAAAGGAACACAATCATGACCGTCATCAAGCAAGAAGACTTTATCCAAAGTATTTTCGACGCTTTCCAATTCATCAGCTACTACCATCCTAAAGACTACATTCAGGCTTTATACAAGGCTTACCAAAAAGAAGAGAACCCTGCCGCCAAAGATGCAATGGCGCAGATTTTGGTCAATAGCCGTATGTGTGCCGAGGGCCATCGTCCGATTTGTCAGGATACCGGTATTGCGACCGTATTCTTGAAAGTGGGCATGGATGTACAGTGGGATGCCGAGATGAGCGTACAGGAAATGGTTAACGAAGGCGTACGCCGTGCATACACCTATCCTGACAACAAACTGCGCGCCTCCGTATTGGCCGACCCGGCTGGTAAGCGTCAAAATACCAAAGACAACACGCCTGCCGTTGTACACATGGAAATAGTAAAAGGTGACAAAGTCGAAGTTACTTGCGCAGCCAAAGGTGGCGGTTCTGAAAACAAAACCAAAGTTGCCATGCTCAACCCTTCAGACAATATCGTTGATTGGGTCTTGAAAACCGTTCCTCAAATGGGTGCCGGCTGGTGTCCTCCGGGCATCTTGGGCATCGGCATCGGCGGTACGCCTGAAAAAGCAGTATTGATGGCCAAAGAAAGCCTGATGAGCCATATCGATATTCAGGAACTCAAAGAAAAAGCCGATTCCGGTGCAGAATTGTCTACTACCGAAGCCTTGCGCTTGGAACTCTACAAAAAAGTAAATGCCTTGGGCATCGGCGCACAAGGTTTGGGCGGTTTGAGCACCGTGCTGGATGTCAAAATCCTTGACTACCCAACCCACGCGGCTTCCAAACCGATTGCCATGATTCCAAACTGCGCGGCTACCCGCCACATCGAATTTGAATTGGACGGCTCAGGCCCGGCCAAACTGGAAGCCCCGTCTTTGGAAGACTGGCCGGATCTGACTTACAGCCCTGACAACGGCAAACGTGTCGATGTCAACAATCTGACCAAAGAAGAAGTGGCTACATGGAAAACCGGCGACGTATTATTGTTGAACGGTAAAATCCTGACCGGCCGTGATGCCGCGCACAAACGTTTGGTTGATATGCTCAACAAAGGCGAAGAATTGCCGGTAGATTTCACCAACAAACTGATTTACTACGTTGGCCCGGTTGATCCAGTCCGTGACGAAGTAGTTGGTCCGGCTGGTCCGACTACTTCCACCCGTATGGATAAATTTACCCGCCAAATGCTGGAACAAACCGGCCTCTTGGGTATGATCGGTAAATCCGAACGCGGCGCAGCAACTTGCCAAGCCATTGCCGATAATAAAGCCGTTTACCTGATGGCTGTCGGCGGCGCGGCATATTTGGTTGCCAAAGCCATTAAAGCATCTAAAGTCTTGGCGTTCCCAGAATTGGGTATGGAAGCGATTTACGAATTTGAAGTCAAAGATATGCCTGTGACTGTTGCGGTGGATAGCAACGGCGAATCGGTTCACGCCATTGCACCAAAACAATGGCAGGCTAAAATTGGTATTATTCCGGTTGAAGCTTGATATTTGACTGAATAATCAGAGGCCGTCTGAACGATTTCAGACGGCCTTTTTTGCTTACAAATAATTCAAATGTTTTCAAACGAGTAAATTTCCTTTTCTAAAAAGCACTTGTCAAAATCAGCGTTTGAAACTAAAATTCACAACCTATCGAGTCGGAGTGTGGCGCAGTCTGGTAGCGCACTTGCATGGGGTGCAAGGGGTCGAAGGTTCGAATCCTTTCACTCCGACCAAAAAAAGATTCAAGGACTTAACCTGTTTTTCCGGTTAAGTCCTTTTTGTTTTTGCAAAGGTCTCAATTTGCAGTTGGAAATGTTTGACAGAGAGGTAGAAGTTGATGAAAGTTATTTTGGAGGACGATATAAAGGCATGACACTTCTCGAAAGTCGTCGTATTTGGGTTTTTGAAGCGAAATGATAAGGTTTACATCGTCACACCGTACCGAATACTAGAACAGCAACTTTGTTTTCCGTTATTTGTGAACAAGTTTAACCTAACAGGATTGTTTATGCAAATTGTTACCACAGTTATGATGTGTTAGACGTGAGTAATTTAGTTATTTATGAATCTAGCACAGCGTACATTTCGCTGAACGGCAAAACCATATTAACGGAATTAAGAACTTTGGGAACTAAGAAAAGTGCCATTTACGTAAGTTTAACGGTATTCTAAAAGAGCATTTTTAGCTATATTCAAAGGAGTGTGAATGGTGTTTTAAAACAGTTAAATGAAGCCTCAAATTTCTATTTTAAGACAAGTAGTAAAGAAGGAGTTGTTCTGGTTATCTAGGATAGATCCTAAATCTTTATATCTTTTGCATATATTAGTCTAGGGACGAATAATTGCATGTACAGACTATTGGTAATTTTAACTCTGACTCTCAGTGGTTAAGCGGTATCATAAATATTTAAATTTGAATAGAAAATTGTAGAAGCTGAGAGAATTTGGTCTTTGTAATTGGGCTGAATTTTTGATACTTTTTTAAGTTTATTCTAGTAATTTAATAGTATATAGTTTTGTTTCCTAAGCTCCAAATTTAAAAATAAGAAGTTAAGGCTGTTTAATATTTTGATTTATTGATCGTAAACTATTATAGTAATTAAAATTTTGTTATAATCTAATTAAATAATTATTCTTTTAATTAGGGATAGAGAATGAAGGTTATAGATAATATTAATCAATTGTTGGGTGAGGATTTAAAAGGAAATATTGGTTTAGAGTCTAAAATTAGTATTGCTTCATCTATTTTCTCTATCTATGCTTATTCTTATTTAAAAGAGGAACTAGAAAATATTGAGGAGTTGCGCTTTATTTTTACGTCTCCCACTTTTGTTCCTGAGCAAGCAGCCTCTCAAGAAAAAAAGGAAATCCGTGAGTTTACGATTGAGCAGAATAATCGAGAAAACAAATTATATGGTACAGAATTTGAAATTCATTTAAAAAATAAATTAATGCAAAAAGCTATTGCTCATGAGTGTGCGGAATGGATACGCAAAAAAGTCCAGTTTAAGTCGAATAAGACCAGTGCATTTATGCAAGATTTAATTGCAGTAGAGTCATCGCCTAATGAAGCAATTATTTATTTACAATCACAAGGGTTTACACCTGTTGGATTGGGTATAGAGCAGGGTAATGCTATTGGGAATATTGTAAGTTGTATTGATGATCTGCCTTTTAGCCAGCAGTATCTTAACCTTTTTGAACAAATTTGGCAGGACGAAAGCAAATTAGAAAATGTGACGGAGGAGGTCATTCGTCATATTGAATCAGTTTATGAAGAAAATGCGCCTAATCGTATTTATTTTTTAATTTTATATAATATCTTCAAAGAGTTTCTTAATGATATAAATGAAGATGTTATGCCTAACGATAGAACTGGATATCAAGAAACGCAGGTATGGAAACAGCTGTATAACTTTCAAAAAGATGCAGCTATCGGCATTATTAATAAATTAGAAAATTACAATGGTTGTATTTTGGCTGATAGTGTGGGTCTAGGGAAGACTTTTACAGCACTGGCAGTAATCAAATATTATGAATTACGTAATAAAAGTGTTTTAGTACTTTGTCCGAAAAAATTAGTAGCTAATTGGACAAATTATAATGCAAATTTAATTACCAATCCTTTTGCTAAAGATCGGTTTAACTATGATGTATTGTTTCATACCGATTTATCGAGAGATTCGGGCATAAGTAATGGCGTTGATTTAAGTAAAATCAATTGGAGCAATTATGATTTGGTTGTGATTGATGAATCGCATAATTTCCGTAATCGTGACACATTTAAATATCGGAAAACCCGTTATGATCGGTTAATGGATCAGGTAATTCAACAAGGCGTGAAAACTAAAGTCTTGATGTTGTCTGCTACACCGGTAAATAACCGCTTTACAGATTTGAAAAACCAGCTTGCTTTAGCTTATGAAGGTGAGTCTGGCAATTTAGAAAGTAAGATCAATACACAATACGACATTGAAACCATATTTCGCCGCGCACAAGCACAATTTAATTTATGGAGTAAATTGCCTCCTGAAAAGCGTAATACCCAGGCAATTTTAAAAATGTTGGATTTGGATTTCTTTAAATTGTTAGATAGCGTAACCATTGCCCGCTCACGAAAACACATCCAAACCTATTACGATACAAGCAGCATAGGTACATTTCCAACACGTTTAAAGCCAATATCCTATCAATGTGGTATTGCAACGGATGATAGCATCGATTTAAATCAAATTTATCAGCAATTATCTTCTATACGTATGTCTGTTTACGCACCTGTAAACTACATTCTGCCAAGTAAGCAGAAAAAATATGAAGAAAAATTTGATACTCGTACCGGCCGAGGTGGACATTTTACTCAAGCCGACCGTGAGCGCAGCTTGCAAGCCTTGATGACAACTAATTTACTGAAGCGCTTGGAAAGCTCTATACATGCTTTTCGATTGACTCTAACTACTATCCGCGACCAAATTACCAGTGTCTTGAAACGAATAGAAGACTTCAATAAAAACAAAACCAATAGCGAATGGGATATTGATAATAATTTAGCTGTTGAATTGGCTGAGGGTGAAGAAGGTAGTAGCGAAGACTACATTGGAAAACGATTAAAAATCAATTTAGCTGATATGGATACCTTGTCTTGGGCTCAAGATTTACAAGGTGATTTGGATATTGTAGATAATCTATTACAAACCATTGTTTCTGTTACTTATGAGAGGGACGCTAAATTACAACATTTAAAACAGCAAATTGCCCATAAGCTTGCCCAGCCAATAAATGAAGGCAACCGTAAAATTATCGTCTTTACGGCCTTTGCTGATACTGCAGATTACCTGTATCAAAACTTGGCAGAAGAGATGTTGGTAACGCATGGCATTCACAGCGCAAAAATTACAGGCACCAGTAACCAGTCCACCATTAAAACCATGCCAAACAATCGTGCAGGTTATGATATGCAGGGCTTACTGACTTTATTTTCACCTATATCTAAGCAAAAAGCAGATATCTTTCCGAGTGAGCAGCGAGAGATTGACTTATTAATTGCCACTGACTGTATATCCGAAGGTCAAAATTTACAAGATTGTGATTATTTAATCAATTATGACATTCATTGGAACCCTGTACGGATTATTCAACGATTTGGACGAATTGATCGAATTGGTTCACAGAATAGTGTTATTCAGTTAGTAAATTATTGGCCTGATATTAGCTTAGATGATTATATTAAGTTACGTGAGCGGGTGGAAAGTCGCATGGTAATTGCTGATATGGCAGGTACAGGCGATGATAACGTACTCAGCGCACAATCCAACGACATGGCCTATCGCCGTGAACAATTAAAACGCCTACAAGAAGAAGTATTGGATTTGGAAGATGCCAATGGTGGCGTATCCATTACTGATTTAGGTTTAAACGATTTCCGTATAGATCTGCACAATTATCTAGAAGCTAATCCGCAAATCAAGCGCTTGCCATTTGGTTTGCATGCTGTAGTGCCTGCCGATACCGAATTAGGATTATTACCCGGCGTGATTTTTGCCCTGCGTAGCCGTAAAGGACAAACTGAACGTAACCCAAACAACCGTATACATCCTTATTTTTTAACCTATATCAGTACCGATGGCGAGATTATTCAAAATTATACCGAAGCCAAGCATATTTTAGACATTATGCGTAAAATCTGCCGACCTCATGGCGAACCAATCCCTTCAGCTTATCATTCATTTAATAAGAGAACCAAAGATGGGCGTAATATGAAACACTATTCTGATTTGCTTGAAAAATCAGTGGCTGCGATTCAAAACCGTAAGATCGAAAGCGATTTAGACAGCCTGTTTTCCTCCCACCAAACAACAGCCTTAGAAAACGATACCGCAGGCAGCAATGATTTTGAACTGATTGGTTTTATCGTGATAGAAGAAGTAAGCAAATGAAACTTTACCAATATCCGCACAATGCTTATGTCGGTACCAATATTCCCAAAAACCGCCTTTATCAACAAGGAAAAGGAGGTGCAGCCATCGAGCAGCTATTTATCGACGAAATTGAGAGGATTACTTGGCAATTTAAATTGTCTGCCGCCACACTCAATCTTCAGGTTGATGAAAAACTTCCTGAATTTCAAATTTTCCACATACAGGCACGCGTACCGCAAATCAGCGAAAGCATATTGCACTATATCGATAAACAAATCCCTAGCCCAATTATTTTTGAAATAGAATACCACAACAAAATTACAGTGGCTGCTGCCTATAAGCGGATTAGCCTGGCGGATGGCAATAAAAGTGTGCAGGACCGATATTATTTTTCAGACGGCCTACCAGCTGATACAAGCCGTCAACCGTTGCCGTTTTATCTTAAACTCAGCGATTTATACGCCCATTTAATCGACCGATTATTACCGTTGTCTGCCAACGCCAATATCATGCCGTCTGAAAATATTCAGCAACGATTGATTCAGGCGCAAGAGCATCAGCAGTTACAAAAACAAATCGACCAACTCAAAAGTCGAATCAAAAAAGAAAAGCAATTCAACCGCCAAGCTGAGCTTAATCAGCAGTTGGCACATTTAGAACAAACATTAAACCAATTCAAGTAACCGCAAAAAATTCAAGGAAAACCATCATGACAAGCAAACTTAAAATGCACAGCCTAGATTTAACCGAAGACAACATCGCGAAAATCGCCACACTGTTTCCCAACTGCATTAGTGAAAGCCGTGATGAACAAGGTCGTCTGAAACAAGTGGTGGATTTTGATTTGTTGCGTCAAGAATTATCCGACGTAATTGTCGAAGGCGAGCAAGAGAGATACCGCTTGGATTGGGTGGGCAAAAAAGAAGCCATACTTGCCGCCAACGCGCCAATAGCCAAAACCTTGCGTCCAAGCCGCGAAGAAAGCGTCAATTTCGATACCACAGAAAACCTATTTATCGAAGGCGACAATTTAGACGCGCTCAAACTTTTGCAGGAAAACTATCTTGGCAAAGTCAAAATGATTTATATCGATCCGCCTTATAATACAGGCGAAGATTTTATTTACAACGATGATTTTGCCGAAAGTAGTGAGGAATTTTTTGTCCGTTCGCAGCAATTTGATGAAGAAGGTAACCACCTGATTGCCAATACCGAAAACAATGGCCGTTTTCATTCCGATTGGCTTTCTATGATGTACAGTCGTCTAAAACTTGCACGGAACTTATTAGTAGATGATGGGGTAATTTTTATTTCTTGTGATGATAATGAGCAGGCAAACTTAAAGCGGATGTGTGATGAAATATTTGGTAGACAGCATTTCTTGACTACCATATCTGTCAAATTGTCCGAAGCAACAGGGGTTAAGATGGCTCACGTTAAAAAACGGATTCCAAAATTAAAAGAATATATTTTATGCTTTAAAAAATCAGATAATATTTCTATTACTCCTATTATGGAAAATAAGTCTGAATGGGATAGTGAATATAAAACAGTTATTCTTGGTATTAATAAAGATGAATTAGAAAAAATAAAAATTATTGCCGATAATGAAAACAGAAGTAAGCATGATATCGTAGAAGTAAATAAAATTCTATCTAAGTGTAGCTTTGCTGCAGCTAGCCAAATTTGTAAGGATGAAACGGGAAAAGAGTTGAATGAGGAATGGTTATTTAAAAATGCTTATAGAATCATTCAGTTTGTTACAATGACTGGAGGAGCATTGCAACAAGCTAAAGAGATTAAATTATCAGGTTGCGTTGAGGGAGAAGCTTTTTCTATTATTACATCCAAAAATAAAATGTATTTCATTAGAACAGATTTTAACCATGAATCAGATTTACCAAGGAGCAAAATATTATTTGCGGATGAATATTTACAGGTGAACATAGGGGATTTTTGGAAGGATATAAAGACAACGGGTTTAGATAATGAAGGTGGCGTACCATTTAAGAATGGTAAAAAACCTCTTAAGCTTATAAAGCGCTTGTTAAGTTTAGTAACAAATCAGAATGACCTAATCCTAGATTTCTTCGCAGGATCAGCAACAACCGCCCATGCTGTCATGCAATTTAATGCTGAAGATGGAGGCAATCGTCATTTTATTATGGTGCAACTTCCCGAAGTAATAGATCTAAGTCACGCTACTACAGATAAAGCAAAGCAGCAAGCTAAACAAGCTATTAAATTCTTGGATGAAATATCTAAACCACATACCATTGCTGAGATTTCCAAAGAGCGTATCCGCCGTGCTGCCGCTAAAATCCGCGCCGATTTTGCTGATAAGCTACCTGAAAATTGGGATGGCGGTTTCCGCGTGTTGAAAGTGGATTCGACCAATATGAAAGAGATGTATTACCGCCCTGACGAGGTATCACAATCGGATTTATTGGATATGGTGTCGCATATTAAAGAAGACCGAAGCGGCGAAGATTTGTTGTTCCAAGTGATGTTGGATTGGGGCTTGCCACTGTCACTGCCGATTCAAGAGCGAGATGTGGACGGTAAAAAAGTCTATTTTGTCGGCGAAAAATCTTCGCTTGGCTATGCGCTGGCGGCTTGTTTTGATGAATTGAATGAAGCTGTTATTCAAGCTGTAGCCGCTGAAACGCCGCAAAAATTCGTTTCTGTTGAATATGCCATCAGTCAAGATGCGGATAAAACCAATATCAAGGAATGGTTCAAACAATTATCGCCTGAAACAGACGTGAAGTTTATCTAAGAAGGCTGAGTGAAAAATGGAAATTAAATTCAAGTCCCTCAAATATCAGGAAAATGCGGTTCAGGCTGTGGTGCAATGTTTTAAAGGGCAGCCTAAAAGTATGGGACTAAGCTACCGCCGTGATTTGGGTGTGCAAAAACCGGTCACTTCCGACATTCAGACGGCCTTGTTTGATAGGCCGTCTGAAAAACAGGAGATCTTGAGCGAACAGGGTTTTGCCAATGCGCCGATTCAGGATATGGATTTGGTGTTGAACAATATTCAAGCGGTTCAGACGGCCTCGGGTTTGAATAAATCATTGACATTGGTAACTGAAGATAAAGATAAAGGTAAAAAACGTAACCTGACTTCCAGTCCGCTCAATCTTGATGTGGAAATGGAAACAGGTACGGGTAAAACTTATTGCTATATCCGCACGATGTTTGAATTGAATAAGCAATATGGTTGGAGCAAGTTTATTATTGTGGTGCCGAGTATTGCGATTCGTGAAGGCGTAGCCAAAAGCATGTCAATGATGGCGGGGCACTTCCAAGAACAATACGGCAAAAAAGCGCGCTTTTTTATCTACGATTCCAAGTCCTTGCATAATCTCGACAGCTTCAGTTCAACCGCTGACATCAGCGTGATGATCATCAATGTGCAGGCATTTAATGCGACAGGTAAAGACAATCGCCGCATTTATGAAGAATTGGATGAATTCCAATCACGCCGCCCGATTGATGTGATTGCGAAAAACCGCCCGATTTTGATTTTGGACGAGCCGCAAAAAATGCAGGCAGATAAAACGCTGGAATCATTATCAAACTTTAAACCTCTGTTTATATTACGTTATTCTGCTACTCATAAGCGTCAATATAATTTGGTCCATCGCTTGGATGCGCTGGATGCTTACAATCAGAAATTGGTAAAAAAAATCAGCGTAAAAGGTATTGAGGTTAAGGGTTTATCTGGCACGCACGAGTATCTGTATCTGGAAAATATCTCTGTTTCTAAATCTGCACCAGTAGCGCATTTGGAAATTGAGGTAGAAACGCAAAAGGGTTTCAGACGGCAAACGCGTAAAGTGCAAAAAGGCGATAATTTGTATACGTTGTCGAATAATGCCGAGCAATATGCCGACCGCTATGTGGTAGTGGAAATTGATGCGCGCGCGGGTTTCGTGGAGTTTGAAAATGGTAAAAAGATTTATATCGGCGAGGCTTTGGGCAACGTTGATGAAAAAACCATGCGTACCATCCAAATCCGCGAAACCATACGTGCTCATTTGGATAAAGAGCACGCCTTATTTCACTTGGGTATTAAGGTGTTGAGCTTATTCTTTATCGATGAAGTGGCTAAATATCGTGTGTACGATGAAAATGGTACAGCACTCAATGGTGAATATGCGGAAATCTTTAAGCGCGAATATGAAGCTCAAGTGGCACACCGTCTGGCCGTTTTAGATTTGGAAGAAGACCCATATTGTGATTATTTACGCAGTATCGATGTAGATAAAACGCATAATGGTTATTTTGCAGTTGATAAGAAAACCAAGCATTTTGCTGACCCGAGCATTGATAATAAAGAAGAGCAACTATCCAATGATAGTGATGCTTATGATTTAATTTTAAAAGACAAAGAGCGCTTATTGTCTTTTGAAGAACCGACACGCTTTATTTTCTCGCATTCTGCCTTGCGAGAGGGCTGGGACAATCCGAATGTGTTTGTGATTTGTACGCTTAAACATTCGGATAACAGTATTTCACGTCGCCAAGAAGTTGGCCGAGGCTTGCGTTTAGCTGTCAACAGTAAAGGCGAGCGTATGGATGCGAATTATTTTGGTGTAATTAGTGAAGTACATAAGTTGAATAATCTGACTGTTGTAACCAATGAAAGCTATAAGGACTTTGTTAGTAAGTTGCAAACGGAAATACGTGAAAGCTTGCAATCGCGCCCAACCCAAGCAACGCCTGAGTATTTCAAAGATAAAACTTTTACACTTTCAGACGGCACCAAGAAAATTATTTCTTTGGAAGAGGCAAAACAGATTCATAAATATCTAACGCGCAATGATTATATCGATGATAACGATCATATCCTTCCTGCTTATCATGAAGCCAAAGATACTGGTACACTGGCAGAAATACCTGAAAATTTACAACCATTTCGGGAATCTATATTTAATCTGATTAACAGCATTTTTGATCCGAAATCGGTTGAAAGTATGACAGAAAATGCTAATAAAAATCAGCCGAATCCGATTAATCCAGAAAACTTAAGCCGTAAAGAATTTCAAGATCTATGGAGTAAAATCAATCAGAAAGCTGTATTCAAGATTGCATTGGATAGTGAGAAATTAATTAAAGATGTTGCGAAGGAAGTTGATAAAGTCGCACATGATCGAAATAACAAATTTGTAGAAACTTTAAGTTATACTGTATCCGGTAGCACGCAAAAAGATGAGATTTCTTTGGAGGCTTTAGAGAGCAAACAGGCTTTCGGTAAAGTACAAACTGAGAGGCTACAAGCGAATATATCCGTTCATTCCTCAGTAAAATATGATTTACTAGGCGAAATTGCTGAACAGACTAATTTAACACGGAAAACTGTTGCGCGTATATTACAAAGTATTAATGCTGCTGTTTTTAGTCAGTTTAAGCATAATCCGGAAGCGTTTATCCGTGAACTCAGCTTGATTATTAATCAGCAACAAGCACAAATGCTGTTACAGCATTTAGAGTACAGTTTGACTGAACAGCGTTACGAACAGAATGACATATTTATTAGTAATGAGGTTTCTCGTGATGCACTTAAGCTAGAAAAACATGTCTTTGAATATGCTGCGACAGATTCAAAAATTGAGCGTGAGTTTGCCCTTGCTTTGGATGGTGCTAAAGAGGTTGTAGTATATGCTAAGTTGCCAAACCGTTTTCAAATCCCAACGCCATTTGGTGCATATAATCCAGACTGGGCAATTGCCTTTGATGGAAATCAAGTGAAGCAAATTTACTTTGTTGCTGAGACTAAGGGGAGCGTAGATACTAGTCAACTACGTGAACAGGAGCACAACAAAATTAAATCTGCACGTAAGTTTTTCGATGAGTTAAACAAAAAACAAAATGCTTATGGCACGAAAGTACAGTATGATGTAGTTGATTCTTTTGAGCAATTAAGAGAGGTATTGTTTACTTCAGAATAGGCTATTCAGCTAAAAACAATTTTGCAACCTTGTAGGGTAGCATTATGGTAAAGGCTGTCTGAAAAATAACGGTAAAACAAAACCTGCTTTCTCAAAGCAGGTTTTGTTGTTTATTATAAAGCAGGACTATTCGGTACTATCTTTCAGCGTGTCTTTATAAGTATAAAGATAAGACGCGCCGACAAAGGATGCGCCACCGACGACATTGCCCAGGAATACGGGAATCATGTTGAAGAAAAACTGCCCCCAAGTGATGTTTGCGCCTGCCAAAATACCTGCGGGGATAACGAACATATTGGCGACAAGGTGTTGAAAGCCGTTTAATACGAAAATCATGACGGGGAACCAAATGGCCAGCATTCGTCCGGTTGTGTTTTTGGCGGCAAAGTGCAACCACGCGCCCATGCAGACCATCCAGTTACATGCGACTGCTGATACAAAAGCGCGGCCGAAATCCATATGGACTTTTGCTTCCGCCACGGCAATGGTTTTTTCTGCCACGTTACCTTCAATCATGCCGACATAGTATCCGAGGAAAAAAGCCATTGCCAGCGTCCCCACCAAATTGCCCATGCAGACGATAACCCAGTTGCGCAGCAGCATTTTGGAGGAAATCCGTCCGGCCAATCTGCCTAAAGACATGATCATCATGTTGCTGGTTACCAGCTCGCCGCCACCAAGCAGGATACAAATCAAAGCGATTGGGAACACGGCGGCACCAAGTAAAGTCGCAACTCCGCCCCATTCGTGCGGAATGCCGCTGACTACTTTTAAATAGGCAAGATAACCGAAGCCGATGTATCCGCCGGCCAAAACGCTCAAGATTGCCAGTGTGGGGATGCTGGATTGTGCTTTGGCGCAGCTTTTGTCGAGAACAACCTGTAAAATTTCCTGTGGGTATAAATCGCGCGAAGCCATGATGTTCCTTAAAGTGGGTTGAGGAGGAAACGTTGTTTTAAAGGTGGTACAAACTGTCGCGGTAGAGTAGTGTTATAGGGAGCCGGTGTACGGTCTTTGTCTTATCAATCAGCCTGAATTAAACCTAAAAAACAGATACTTCGCCTTGCTTTAGCTCAAAAGAAATATTATTACATTTTGTCTCCATATTCAAAAAGGCCGTCTGAACGTTGAGGTTTCAGACGGCCTTGTTTTGAATTTTTAAACTTACAAATGTGCCAGCTTTGCATTGCCTTCGCGAGGAATAGGGCGCGGATTGCCTTGTGCATCGATGGCGACGTAAGTGAACACGGCTTCGGTGACCAATTGGCGGTCTTCCGTTACCATATCGTTCATCAAAGTCTTCACCCACACTTCGATTTTCAGTTGCAAAGAAGTATTGCCTACACGGACGCAATGACCGTAGCAGCACACGACGTTGCCGACCTTTACCGGTCTGATGAAATTCATTTCTTGAACAGCCACGGTTACAATTCGTCCCTGTGCGATTTCTGCCGCCAAAATACCGCCGCCCAGATCCATTTGCGACATAATCCAGCCGCCGAAGATGTCCTGATTAGGATTGGTATCGCGCGGCATGGCTACCGTACGTAATAAAAGTTGGCCTTCGGGTGCCGCATGTGTTTGTTTGTTGTCAGTCATAAAAAATCCTGTCAAAAAAGTGCTATTTTACGCCATTTGTCGCGATAAACCTATGTAGGCCGTCTGAAAAATCAGCAGGTAAAGTGTTACAATCAACATATTCATCAGACAAAGGAGAAAGCTTATGCATCCGATTCAAGAACCACGAAATAGCGGCCTTTTGCGCGTATCCGACATTCACGAGATCTACTGGGAAGAATCAGGTAATCCTGATGGCCACCCCGTGATTTTCCTACATGGTGGCCCCGGAGCAGGTGCATCACCGGCCTGTCGCGGCTTTTTCAACCCAGAGCATTTCCGCATCGTTATTATCGACCAACGCGGTTGCGGACGCTCCAAACCCTATGCCTGTATTGAAGACAACACCACATGGGATTTGGTTGCCGATATTGAAAAAGTACGCGAAATGCTCGGCATTCAAAAATGGCTGGTTTTTGGCGGTTCATGGGGCAGCACTTTGTCGCTGACTTATGCCGAAACCCATCCCGAGCGCGTCAGCGGCTTAGTTTTGCGCGGTATTTTCCTATGCAGGCCGTCTGAAATGGCATGGCTGAATGAAGCAGGCGGCGTAAGCCAAATTTATCCGGCTCAATGGCAAAAATTCATTGCCCCCGTAGCCGAAAACAAACGCCAAGCCCTAATTAAAGCCTACCATGAAATGTTGTTCAGCGAAGATGAAGCCACGCGCCTCAAAGCGGCCAAATCATGGGCAGACTGGGAAAGCTACCTTATTCAGTTTGAACCTAAAGACGTAGATGAAGACCCACAAGCCTCCCTTGCCATCGCAAGAATGGAAAACCATTACTTCGTGCACGAAGGCTGGCTGCAGGGCGATAAGGCTATTTTGGCAAACATCGACAAAATTCGCCATATCCCAACCATCATCGTCCAAGGCCGCTACGACCTATGCACCCCGATGCAAAGCGCGTGGGAACTCTCGCAAGCCTTCCCTGAAGCAGAATTGAGAGTCGTCCAAGCAGGCCACTCTTCTTTTGATCCTTCGCTTTCCGAGGCTTTAGTGAAAGCGGTGGAGGATATTAGAAGCAAGTTATAAAGGTTAATAAATGACAATGCCGTCTGAAAAAGTTTCAGACGGCATTTTTTAGTTAGGATAAATGTAATTTAAATATATTTAAGAAATTATATTGCAGTTGAATATTTGCGAGTATATGATTGGTGGTAAGTTACAGTAATAGTATTGTATGCCATGAAATTTACTTTTATTGCACATGTTCGTCAAACTGATAAGTGTCCTCAATCTGTTCAAACCCATTTAGTAGAAACGTCAGAACTTGCAAAAATATTTGCTCGAAAACTAAATTTAGAACCAGTGGGCGAGCTGCTCGGACTCATGCACGATTTTGGCAAATATTCCCGAAAATTCCAAAAATATATCCACGATGAAACCGGTTTATTTAACCCTGATTTGGATGATGAAGAAAGTACGCCTAACGGCAGTAAAGTAGACCATTCTACTGCTGGCGCGCAATGGGTTTACCGCGAATTGAGAAAGTTTGGCGCGGAACTGGGTATCGGCGAATTGTTCGGACAAATGTTGGGCTTATGCATTGCTTCGCACCACGGTGAAGGTTTGATTGACTGTTTGGACGGAGGAGGCAACGCCGTTTGGAAAAAACGGTTTGAAAAAGAGGACGAACTGACGCATCTGGCAGAATGTGAGCAAAATGCCGATGAAATCGTTCGGCAAAAAGCACATGAATTGGCAGGAGAAAACCTGATTCGCAGCCTGCTAAATGCAGTGAAACCGATTCTCTCTGACCAAGCCACCAATAACAAAATCAAAGAATTTTATCTCGGCTGTCTAACCCGTTTCCTGTTTAGTTGCCTGATTGATGCCGACCGTATCAACAGTTCGGATTTTGAGCGGGTAGCGCAAAAAGAAATCCGCCGCTTGACGGAAAAACCTAATTGGCAATCGGCAATTGATAAATTAGAAACGCATCTGGCGAGTTTTGAAAACCGTTATCCTATTGACGAAATCCGCCGTCGAATTTCAGACGACTGCTTAAAAAGAGCAGCCGATTCTCAAGGTATTTATACGCTTACAGTACCGACCGGTGGCGGCAAAACATTAGCCAGTTTGCGCTACGCTCTACATCATGCACAAAAGCACAATCTCGACCGCATTATCTACATCATTCCCTATACTTCCATCATCGACCAAAATGCCCAAGCCGTGCGCGAAATTCTCGGTGAAGATTGGGTGCTCGAACACCATTCTAATTTAGAACCTGAAAAACAAAGCTGGCAGGACAAATTATTGTCTGAAAACTGGGATAAGCCCATTGTATTTACCACGATGGTGCAGTTTTTGGACGCATGGTTCGGCGGCGGCACGCGCGGCGCACGCCATATCCATCCGATGACAAATGCGGTGCTGATTTTTGACGAAATCCAAACACTGCCCGTGAAATGCGTGCATTTATTTTGCAACGTATTGAATTGGCTGACGACATTTGGCAAAAGCACGGCGGTTTTGTGTACGGCGACGCAGCCTCTGCTCGGTGAATCGGGTTTGCGGAATTTCCCTGAAGATAAAAGGGAAAGCATTGCTTCACGCGGTTTATTAAGGCTGTCAGAAGATGCTGAAATCATGGGTAAACATCAGGATTTGGATAAATTATTTGATGAGTTATCCCGAGTAGAAATCCAATTTAACGAAAAAGTGGGAGGCTGGAATGTAGAAGAAGCAGGCACATTTTTGCTGAAACAGTTTCAGACGACCCAAAGCTGTCTATTTATTGTCAATACAAAAAAATGGGCGCAAGAGCTTTATCAATATTGCAAGGCGCAAAACGTACCGTCTGAAGCCTTATTCCATCTCAGCACCAACCAATGCGCGGCGCACCGAAAAGCGATTTTTGACACCATCAAAGCTCGTCTGGAAAACAAACAACCCGTTGTTTGCATCAGTACCCAACTCATTGAAGCAGGTGTGGATATTTCTATGGCTTGTGTGATTCGCACTTTAGGCGGGTTGGACAGCATCGCCCAAGCGGCAGGACGTTGTAACCGGCATGGGGAGAAAGAAGGTAAAGGGCAGGTTTATGTATTGAATCTGCAAGAAACTGATTTCACTCGATTCTTGCCTGATATTCAGGCAGGCAAAACCTATGCCGAACGTGTGTTTCACGATTTTGCCGGACAGGATATTTTGCAGCCAGAAGCAATGAAGCGCTATTTTGAATACTATTTTTACCAGCGCAGCGATGAAATGTCATATTCCGTCAAAAACAGCACAACAGGTTCACTGCTGGATTGGTTGAGCGATAACGCACTGAATCCTTATGGCGAAAAAAACAATAAAAGAAGCAAACTGTTGCCACTGTTGATGCAATCCTTCAAAAGTGCAGGGCGCGTTTTCCAAGCCATAGACGCACCGACACAGGCCGTGATTGTGCCGTATGGCGAAGGTGCGGAACTCATTGCCAAACTCTGTGGCGAATGGGATCCGAAAGAAATGCACCGCACTTTGCAAAAAGCTCAGCGTTACAGCGTGAACGTTTTCCCCAACGTTTGGGATAAATTGCAAAAAGAAAACGCCCTGTATGAAACCATTGAAGGTTCGGGCATTTATTATCTGAATGAACGCTATTACAACGATGAATTCGGTTTGTCTTTGGATGAAACAAGCGAAATGACTTTTTACGACTTATAGGAGCAATATGGACAGCAAAATCAGTTTCCGCGTATGGGGGCGGCAAGCCTTGTTTACCGACCCCGTTACCAAAATCGGCGGCGAAAAATTCAGCTACCAAGTACCGACATACGAAGCTATTAAAGGCATTGTCAAAAGCATTTATTGGAAGCCAACGTTGATTTGGCGTATCGACCGCATCCGCGTGATGAAACCCATCCGCACCCAAAGCAAATCCACCAAGCCGCTGGATTGGAACGGCAGCAACACTTTGGCGATTTACACCTTTTTGCAGGACGTGGAATACCAAGTGGAAGCCCATTTTGAATGGAATGAGCATTGGGAAGAGTTGGCAGGCGACCGCAATTTCGGCAAACATATCGCCATTGCCAAAAGAATGTTGGAACGTGGCGGGCGGCAGGATATTTTTCTCGGCACGCGCGATTGCCAAGGCTATGTCGAGCCGTGCACTTTCGGCGAAGGCGAAGGGTTTTACGATGAAATCGATAATTTGGATTTTGGCCTGATGTTCCATAGTTTTGGCTATCCCGAAGAAACCGGAAAGCCCGAATTGGTCAGCCGTTTTTGGATGGCGAATATGCAAAACGGTGTGATTGAGTTTCCAAGTGTCAACGATACAGAAGGCCGTCTGAAAACTCGATTTATCCGCAAAATGCAGCCTGAAAAACCGTTCAAGCGCGGCGAAAACGTCAAGCCTGTGGAAGACGAAGCCAAGGAGATAGAATTATGAGCTGGATGCAGAAACTTTATCGGACGTATAACGAAATTGAGAAGAATCCAAACTTATCGGATTCGGAAAAAGAAAAACTAGCACCATTATGGCACAGCCCGCAAACTGCCCATATTCAAATTACTTTGGATGGAGATGGAAAGTTTCTTGGAGCTAGGGTTTTAACTGATAAACCGATTATCATGTTGCCTGTAACTGAAAGCTCGGAAGGGCGGACAAGCGGTTTGGCCCCTCATGCATTGGCGGATAGCTTGCAATATATCGCAAAAGATTTGGGACTGACTTATCAGAAAGAAGTCATTACGGAAACCGAAGGAAAAAATGGTAAAAAGAAAAAAACGAAAACCAAGCAAGAAGATTTGATTTTCAATTTATATGCAGACCAATTAGATAAATGGTGTGTGACGATAGATAACAAAAAGGTATTGGCAATACAAAAATATGTTCACAAGGGGACGGTATTAGCCGATTTGGTAAAAGAAAAAGTTATTCCCGTAGATGATAACGGCGAGTTGCTGACAAATTGGATTGAAAGGGAAAACAAAGATAAGCAAAAACCTGAATTGTTTAATGTTTTGACTAAGGAGCAAGGGAAATTTGAAATCCGAAAAGCTCTTGTTGTTTGGTCAGTGCAAATACCCGGTGATTTTGTTCCTGAAACTTGGAAGGATAAGGAAGTTCAGCAAAGTTGGGGAAATTATTACCAACAGACTTTAAAAAGCCAATTCTGCACAGTAACGGGAGATGAACAGAAAATTCGCGAAAGTCATCCTGCAAAATTACTTTATTCGGGTGACAAAGCAAAATTGATTTCTTCCAATGATAAGGAAGGATTTACCTACCTAGGTCGATTTGAAGAAGCTAATCAAGCGACAACAATTTCGGCTGAAGTATCGCATAAGGCTCATGCTGCGCTTAGATGGTTGATCGATAGGCAAACTACTGCACGAAATAATGAACAAGTTACCATTGCATGGGCAATTAGCTGTAACCCCGTCCCGTCACCGATGAAAGATATTTCCAGTGAAATTAATTGGGATAATCTGGACATCAGTGCGGTCGAAAATCCTGATGAATTTTCATCACAAACATCATCTGAACAGCCGTCCCCCGATTGGTCTGTAAATATCGGGCGTGCTGCTGCGCAAATCATCAAAAAGAAACTGCATGGCTATCAGGCGGAATTGAAAGCCCACGAACAAATCTCCCTGATTATGCTCGATTCCGCCACGCCTGGGCGCATGGCATTAACTTATTACCAAGAGTTTCTGCCTGCCGACTATTTCGCCAATTTAGATGCATGGATTGACGATTTTTCTTGGTATCAGCGTTACAGCATTGAAGTCCCAAACGGCAAGAAAACCGACAAGCGTACCCAATGGCGCTTCGTCCCGCCATCGCCTTACAGCATTGCCGAAACCGTGTACGGCAAATCTCTGTCCGACACGCTTAAAAAACAGCTTTATGCCCGACTTCTTCCTGTTATCGCAGGCGGAACATCCGTGCTGATTCCCGAAGATTTGGTACGTCAAAGTTTTCAGGCGGCCTGCAATCCTAATGGCTGCGAAAACTGGGAATGGCAAAGAAACATCGGCGTTGCCTGTGCCCTATACAAAGGCTGGCGCGCTCGTCATCACGATTTATCACAACGGAGAACTTACCCTATGAGTTTGGATACCCAAAACCGCTCACGCGATTATTTGTATGGCCGATTAATTGCACAGGCAGAAAGCATGGAGTGGTATGCCTTATATCTACAAAATGGCAAAAAAACACCTACTCGTGCGACTAATGCAGAACGTTATTTCCAACAGTTTGCACAAAGGCCATACAGCACATGGCGAAACCTTGCAAGTGAGAAATTGGTGCCATATCAAAATTATCTAACTAGTCAAGGAAAAGATTTCTATAAGCAGGCTATTGGTGAAATTATGGAGCTTTTCCAAAGGGATGATTATGTTTGTGATGACAAATTAAGTGGCGAATTTCTCTTAGGCTATCATTGCCAAAAAATGGAAAATGCCCGCGAAATTGCCAAACGTAAAGCAGCTAAAGCTAGCAAAGCTAAACCAACAGAAACCAATTAATCTTTTTATGGAGAATGAAAAATGTCTTTAACCAAAAAAATTGACTTCGCCTTAATTCTGAAAGTCACCAACGCCAACCCTAACGGCGACCCCTTAAACGGCAACCGCCCGCGTGCCGATTTCCAAGGATTTGGTGAAATGACCGACGTGTGCCTGAAACGCAAAATCCGCGACCGCCTGCAAGACAGTGGCGAGAGCATTTTTGTACAATCGGATGAAAAGAAAACCGACGGCATGACCAGCTTGGCCAATCGCGCCAAAGACAAAGATGTCGGCTTGGGTGCGGATGCCTTTAACGCTAAAAAAGCCAACAAAGACGATACCGCCAAAAAAGCCTGCGAAAAATGGCTGGATGTGCGCAGTTTCGGACAGGTTTTCGCATTCAGCGGTGATGGCAGCAGTGGCATATCCATCGCTGTGCGCGGCCCCGTTACTATTCAATCCGCATTTAGCATTGAGCCGATTAACATCACCAGCACCCAAATCACTAAAAGCGTCAGCGGCGAAGGCGATGGCACGAAAAAAAGCTCCGACACCATGGGCATGAAACACCGCATCGATCACGGTGTGTACGTTGCCTTTGGCGCAATGTCACCACAACTTGCCGAGCGCACCGGCTTTTCAGACGGCGATGCCGAAAAAATCAAAGCCGTACTGACCAAACTCTTTGAAGGCGACGCATCATCCGCCCGCCCCGAAGGCAGCATGCAGGTGTTGAAACTTATCTGGTGGGAACACAACAGCAAAGCAGGGCAATATTCTTCTGCCAAAGTGC
This sequence comes from Neisseria sp. P0001.S005, assembly GCF_051963715.1. Classification (NCBI taxonomy): domain Bacteria; kingdom Pseudomonadati; phylum Pseudomonadota; class Betaproteobacteria; order Neisseriales; family Neisseriaceae; genus Neisseria; species Neisseria sp. P0001.S005. The sequence goes on from NZ_JBQCTZ010000002.1 coordinate 42,686, forward strand.
ACGGTAGCCTAAAAGTGAATGCAGATGGCAGCTATGAACTGGAAAACCTTGATGGTTTAACTCCGCAGGAAATTGACGGCTTCTAAAACATTCAAAAAAATGATCGCACTTTCAACCGAAAGCCAAAGGGAAAATCAGGACATGCGCCTGATTCCCCTTTCCGCCCTGCAACACTACGCCTTCTGCCCGCGCCAATGCGCGTTGATTCATAACGAGCAGGCGTGGGCGGAGAACTATTTGACCGCGCAGGGCAAGGCGCTGCATGAACGGGTGGATTCGGGCGAGCCGGAAACGCGCAAGGGTGTGCGCTTTGAGCGGACGGTGCATGTGTCGGCGGAGAAACTGGGCATCAGTGGCGTGCTGGATTTGGTAGAAGTAGAAACGAAAACAGGCCGTCTGAAACCTGTGGAATACAAACGCGGCAAGCCTAAACCTGGCCCGATGGACGAAATCCAGCTTTGCGCCCAAGGCTTGTGCTTGGAAGAAATGACGGGGCAAACCGTCTCTGAGGGCGCGCTGTGGTATATGCAAACCCGCCACCGCGTCCCCGTCGTGTTTTCAGACGACCTGCGCGCCCAAACACTCGCCACCATCGCTGCCGTCCGCGAACTTCTAAACAGCGGCAAAACCCCACTGCCCGACTACGGCAAACGCTGCAAAGCCTGCTCGCTGGTGGAGATTTGCCAGCCGGAATTATTGGGGAAACGGGATAGGAGTGTGGGGTATGTGGTTGGGTTGTTTTGGGAAATTTAAATATAGAGGTAATAAACATGGATTTTATGAAAATTATAAATAGAGCAATAGTTAAGTTTTCCAAAACTAAAACTGTTTATTTTTTAGATAGAAATATCATTTCTATAATTAAAGATGCGAATGTAGGGAAAACAATAGATGATCAAAATAAAAAAGATATTTTAAGTCATTTATACAAAATTGATTCTATTAACTCTATTATTACTCCAATGTTCTCTTTATTTGAAGGGCAGTATGGACGTATAGAGTATGATAATGAAGTTATTGATACCGTAGATAAGGAGTTGAATGTATTAAAAAACTTTTTTAAAAAGGCTAAAGTAGATGATTCATTTATAAGTAATTTTGAATTATTTGAGCAAGCTAAAGTTAGTATTGAATATAAAAAGAATGTTGAAGATAAAATAAGCTTTTTAGAAGACATTAATGACTATTTGTATCAGCCTCTATCTTCAGATAGGAAGTCCAATGCAATAGAGAAAATCTTGCACATTCAAGGGGAAAAATATGGTGCTTGTTTTGATAAGCTCAACCCAGTTGTTGTTGCAAGTTTGTGTTGTGTTTATGGAAATGATATTTGCAAAAAAATACTAAAACCTAAAAAGGAAGTAGAGAAGACAAATTACTATAATGCAGTGCTGGATTTTCAGCACTTTACTTTTTTTACTATGCTTGTTGGTCAAATAGAGGGTAAATATAGTAAACAACATAATGCAAATATTCATTGCAAATTTCTATCTGGTGATAAATTCTTAAACGAATTTTTTAACTGGTACAAGGTTAATGAATCATCCAGTTTTTTAGGTAATGGAGAATTCAAAATAAATGCAAAACTTAATGACAAGGGTATTAGAAATATACCTATAGAATTAAAAGATTTTTTTGGTATTGATATATCAAGCGTAGATGACCAGAATAATTCGTAAAACTAAAAGGCAGACGTAGGTCGGATACTTGTATTTGACAACTATTTGATATTTATGAACTTTAAAATCATTGCTGTAATTTTGAAAATATTTGATTCAAGAATCAGAGCTACCATTTTTCAGGTGGTTCAACCCTGTTAAACACTCAAAAAAGTGCGGTCAAAACCCAAGGAGTTTCCCCCCATGCGCAAACTGCAAAACACGCTCTATATCACCACTCAAGGCAGCTATCTGCATAAGGAGCGGGAGACACTGGTGGTGGAGCAGGAGCGTAAGAAAGTGGCGCAACTGCCGGTGCATTCCATCGGGCATATTTTCTGTTTTGGGAATGTCCTGGTGTCACCGTTTTTGCTGGGTTTTTGCGGCGAAAATAATGTAAATTTGGCGTTTTTTACCGAAAACGGACGTTTCTTGGGACGGCTTCAGGGACGGCAGAGCGGCAATGTGCTGTTGCGTCGGGCGCAGTATCGGGTGTCAGAGCAAAATCCCGTGCCGATTGCGCGCAATATCATTGCGGCAAAGATTCAGGCGAGTAAACGGGTGCTTCAGCGGCAGATTCGCAATTATGGCGAGAATGAGGCGATTCAAAGTACGGTCGATTCTTTGAATATTTCGCTGCGGCAGTTGAAGGGCGCGGCGGAGCTGGACGTGGTGCGTGGTATTGAGGGCGACGCAGCAGCGCGTTATTTCGGCGTATTCGGGAAGCTTTTGAGCGAAAAAAGCGGCTTTACTTTTGACGGGCGCAACCGCCGTCCGCCCAGAGACGGGTTGAATGCGCTGTTGTCGTTTGTGTACAGTATTTTGGGCAAGGACATCAGCGGCGCGCTGCAAGGCGTGGGGCTGGATCCGCAGGTAGGCTTTCTGCATGCCGATCGACCGGGGCGCGACAGTTTGGCGCAAGATATTTTGGAAGAATTCCGCGCGTGGTGGGCGGACAGGTTGGTGTTGTCGCTGATTAACCGGGGGCAAATCAAACCGCAGGATTTTATTACCGAGGCAAGCGGCGCGGTGAGCTTAAAAGCCGATGCGCGTAAGCTGTTGTTTCAAGCCTTGCAGGCGAAAAAGCAGGAGAAAATCGTGCATCCATTTTTAGGCGAAGAAGTGGAAATCGGGCTACTGCCGTATATTCAGGCCATGCTGTTGGCGCGGCATTTGCGTGGGGATTTGGCGGAATATCCGCCGTTTTTAATGAGATAGGTTTGCAGGCCGTCTGAAAACGGACCGGATATTTTCAGACGGCCTTTAAAGCAGCCTGTATATGGGAATACAAAATGCTAATGCTGATTACTTACGATATTTCGCTGGAAGACGCGGACGGACAGGCAAGGCTACGGCGCGTGGCGAAATTGTGTTTGGACTACGGCGTGCGCGTGCAATATTCGGTATTCGAATGCGACATCGCACCCGATCAGTGGGTTGTTTTAAAAGATAAACTCTTGAAAACCTACAACCCTGAAACCGACAGCCTGCGCTTTTATCATCTGGGCAGCAAATGGCGGCGCAAAGTGGAACACCACGGTGCGAAGCCGACGGTAGATGTGTTTAAGGATGTGTTGATTGTGTGAATCGCCAACCTGCGGTTCTCATGAAAATGCGGCAGGGTTGGCGAACTGGGATTGTTCTTTAACAATCAGGATATTGTGAATGCAGGTGTAACGGAAAAGGCTGTGTTATACTCGCATTTCTGCTTTTCTTGGGAGCTTAGCGAAATTGGGGCTGCGAAACCTGATGGAGCAAGGCTTTTGAGAGAGGCTCAGCCGCCTTCGGGCGGCTGAGTGTTGAAACGATGAATTTGCCTTTTCCATCCGATACAAAATGGCAGCCGCCTTCGGGCGGCTGAGTGTTGAAACAGGCTTGCCCATTTTGTCACAGGCTAAAATGTCCAGCCGCCTTCGGGCGGCTGAGTGTTGAAACTGCTTCTCTTTGGCTTTTACCGCCTTTTCTGTAACAGCCGCCTTCGGGCGGCTGAGTGTTGAAACTGGTTTGCCTGTGCCTTCTACAAAGGGCGTTGGGCAGCCGCCTTCGGGCGGCTGAGTGTTGAAACCTGTTGAGCGCAACCATAGCAGGCATGAATAATGCCAGCCGCCTTCGGGCGGCTGAGTGTTGAAACTACAGTCTGATGACTTAGGCCGTTTCAAGATGGGCGCAGCCGCCTTCGGGCGGCTGAGTGTTGAAACTTACGAAACTTTGTGAAAGAATATACGCAAGATCAGCCGCCTTCGGGCGGCTGAGTGTTGAAACTCAAGAATTATGACCTATTGCAACAGTACATTGAAGCAGCCGCCTTCGGGCGGCTGAGTGTTGAAACTGCTCTTTGGCAGATTTGAGCAATGTTGCTTGTGCAGCCGCCTTCGGGCGGCTGAGTGTTGAAACGAGAAACGATAGGATTAATTAAAAACTATTTAAAACAGCCGCCTTCGGGCGGCTGAGTGTTGAAACCGCCGGTTGTTGACGTATCCAGTCCCGTACACTGCAGCCGCCTTCGGGCGGCTGAGTGTTGAAACTCTGAGAATCCGCTTTTTTTAATTTAGCAAGAATCAGCCGCCTTCGGGCGGCTGAGTGTTGAAACCAATAAATATCCATGCCGGATTTAACATCATGTCAGCCGCCTTCGGGCGGCTGAGTGTTGAAACGTCGTGTAACTAATGGCCGAATTAAAATTGATGACAGCCGCCTTCGGGCGGCTGAGTGTTGAAACCTTATCTAAGTAGGGGGCTTGCGCCCCCCTGTTGGGCAGCCGCCTTCGGGCGGCTGAGTGTTGAAACTGTATTCAGACTACAAAAATAAGGAGCATATGCTCCAGCCGCCTTCGGGCGGCTGAGTGTTGAAACGCTTGTATTCCGTCAAAATGGCGTAAGCAGACGGCAGCCGCCTTCGGGCGGCTGAGTGTTGAAACAGCTTAATCAGCGGTGCGCCGCCGTTGCCGATAATCAGCCGCCTTCGGGCGGCTGAGTGTTGAAACTGAATGGAACAATCATTGTAACATCTGTTGAGCCAGCCGCCTTCGGGCGGCTGAGTGTTGAAACGATACAGTAAGTCAAAAAGTATTATGACCAGTTTCCAGCCGCCTTCGGGCGGCTGAGTGTTGAAACAAACCGCAAAGGGTAAGTTTTCCGTTGTTTGTACCAGCCGCCTTCGGGCGGCTGAGTGTTGAAACATATATATACCCTCTTATTTTTTTTGTATCGGATCAGCCGCCTTCGGGCGGCTGAGTGTTGAAACAAGATCAGATTTAACAGCTTGATAGGCTTCGTAGCAGCCGCCTTCGGGCGGCTGAGTGTTGAAACTTGTTCGGTTTCGTAACAAATTCGGCCTACTTGATCAGCCGCCTTCGGGCGGCTGAGTGTTGAAACCTTAACTCTTTCGATTGATATTTCCAATCTTTTCCAGCCGCCTTCGGGCGGCTGAGTGTTGAAACGATTTGCGAGGCATCGAAATTTACTATGACACTACAGCCGCCTTCGGGCGGCTGAGTGTTGAAACAACATCTTGGCATAATCAGCCAGTGTGAGATAACCAGCCGCCTTCGGGCGGCTGAGTGTTGAAACATAATTTAACTCCTAAGATTTTGGATTCATGCGCCAGCCGCCTTCGGGCGGCTGAGTGTTGAAACTCGATAGCACGGTTGAACTCGTGTTCAGAAACCAGCAGCCGCCTTCGGGCGGCTGAGTGTTGAAACCCAGTTTGTAAGATTGGATATGTTGCCCCTGTTCACCAGCCGCCTTCGGGCGGCTGAGTGTTGAAACCACAAACAATAAAGACGGCGAATCATCAAGCCCTCAGCCGCCTTCGGGCGGCTGAGTGTTGAAACAAGACATGCACGTTTGGCTTAAGAAACCTGAAAACAGCCGCCTTCGGGCGGCTGAGTGTTGAAACTTTGAAATTTTCGGAATCAAGGGGGTATTCGTAAACAGCCGCCTTCGGGCGGCTGAGTGTTGAAACGATTTAAATGGCTCAAATCAATAAATTACCCCAACCAGCCGCCTTCGGGCGGCTGAGTGTTGAAACTAATGTCAGAGCAGTTACAACAAACTGCAAAAGCAGCCGCCTTCGGGCGGCTGAGTGTTGAAACATGCCGTTTGCGGTTTCGGCACAGTTTGACAGTCAGCCGCCTTCGGGCGGCTGAGTGTTGAAACAGAATAATTCTGTTGTCTGCGGTTGATTTCCTGACCAGCCGCCTTCGGGCGGCTGAGTGTTGAAACTATCAACGGCAGACGGCTTAACCGGTCGATATGCAGCCGCCTTCGGGCGGCTGAGTGTTGAAACTCAAGTGTATGACCCAGCTTGAAGTGTTGGGTACAGCCGCCTTCGGGCGGCTGAGTGTTGAAACTCTGTGGCCGCTGGAACATATTCCGCCCGCTTACCAGCCGCCTTCGGGCGGCTGAGTGTTGAAACCGCAAAACGATCAAGATATAGGCACTCTGAAACCAGCCGCCTTCGGGCGGCTGAGTGTTGAAACCGGCTCAAAATCTTGACCGTTATTTAATAAGTTGAACAGCCGCCTTCGGGCGGCTGAGTGTTGAAACCACAAATAAACAAGACGGCGAATCATCAAGCCCTCAGCCGCCTTCGGGCGGCTGAGTGTTGAAACATAAGACACCGCTGGGCGTGAGAATGCGTTATTCAGCCGCCTTCGGGCGGCTGAGTGTTGAAACTATTGAATTAGAACTTATTGATGATTACGGCATGGCAGCCGCCTTCGGGCGGCTGAGTGTTGAAACTAGAGATTTACAACGACTACGACAGCACCGGCAAACAGCCGCCTTCGGGCGGCTGAGTGTTGAAACCGGCACGGGTGGGCAGGTGTCGGCGGCTTGAATCAGCCGCCTTCGGGCGGCTGAGTGTTGAAACAACTGGGTATTGAGCATCATCCGCCCGGACGCGCCAGCCGCCTTCGGGCGGCTGAGTGTTGAAACCGAATCAGACCCTGCGCGCGCATTGGTACGCGTGCCAGCCGCCTTCGGGCGGCTGAGTGTTGAAACTACTGCTACCAAATTACGTTTCATAGTTTATTCCAGCCGCCTTCGGGCGGCTGAGTGTTGAAACACGGCATATCTAGGCCTAGACCCTAGAAAATATCACAGCCGCCTTCGGGCGGCTGAGTGTTGAAACAAAACCATGTCGAATTATATCTTGCAAAAATAACAGCCGCCTTCGGGCGGCTGAGTGTTGAAACAAGCAATAAGCGGGTTTTTGATAACAACCGTGTCAGCCGCCTTCGGGCGGCTGAGTGTTGAAACTATGTCTTCCGGCGACACCTAAAAATTCAAAAACAGCCGCCTTCGGGCGGCTGAGTGTTGAAACTATAACATTCCATGAAGACACATTGGTAAAAATCCAGCCGCCTTCGGGCGGCTGAGTGTTGAAACACGAAGCCAAGGCGATGAGAGGCGCACGAGGTGGCAGCCGCCTTCGGGCGGCTGAGTGTTGAAACAAACACTCAAGGCAACCGCCTTTAAAGGCAATGCCAGCCGCCTTCGGGCGGCTGAGTGTTGAAACGCGGTTATTTCTCCGGTAACTTCTTTCGTGATTGCAGCCGCCTTCGGGCGGCTGAGTGTTGAAACTCGTGCAACTGAGTGAGTGGGTTAATACCTGCTGCAGCCGCCTTCGGGCGGCTGAGTGTTGAAACTGAAAAACTGGGTGCGGTTACTACTTCCGCTAAAGCAGCCGCCTTCGGGCGGCTGAGTGTTGAAACATTCAAAATCCTCCGGTGTCCAACCATAAGCGGTCAGCCGCCTTCGGGCGGCTGAGTGTTGAAACTCGCATGATGACGAGGACTTGCAAGACATTTGGTCAGCCGCCTTCGGGCGGCTGAGTGTTGAAACATGACATAGACAAATTTTTCAGAAGCATTGATAACAACAGCCGCCTTCGGGCGGCTGAGTGTTGAAACATCTGAAATAAAACAGTTTTCAGCAGGGGTACATCAGCCGCCTTCGGGCGGCTGAGTGTTGAAACCAGTTTGGTTATCACTAACGAAAATGTAAAAGGCCAGCCGCCTTCGGGCGGCTGAGTGTTGAAACATCTCTTTCAGCACCAGTTGCCAAAGCATCTTACAGCCGCCTTCGGGCGGCTGAGTGTTGAAACTGAATTACTTAATACTTAAAAAAAAAATATATAACCAGCCGCCTTCGGGCGGCTGAGTGTTGAAACGGCACTACTGACGAATACTTAGAGAATGAGACAGCAGCCGCCTTCGGGCGGCTGAGTGTTGAAACAGCAACGTGTTAGAAGTTCGCTTTAATAAGTTGTTAGCAGCCGCCTTCGGGCGGCTGAGTGTTGAAACGTTTTACTTAGCCCCCCTTGGGCTTTGTTAAGCGCAGCCGCCTTCGGGCGGCTGAGTGTTGAAACTGAATCTGAATCAGACCAACGCCGCGCCTTGATCAGCCGCCTTCGGGCGGCTGAGTGTTGAAACCGGCTTATAAATGCGTGCTTCATCAACCATACTTTCAGCCGCCTTCGGGCGGCTGAGTGTTGAAACCGCTACCGATGTAGGCATAGCCATATCGGGCATCAGCCGCCTTCGGGCGGCTGAGTGTTGAAACGCTGATTTTGTATGGGTTGATAACGGATACGGTGCAGCCGCCTTCGGGCGGCTGAGTGTTGAAACTAACGTTACGGGTACAGTTGAGGCAGATCTAAAGCCAGCCGCCTTCGGGCGGCTGAGTGTTGAAACTAAGGGCGTGGCGACAATCAGTCGGCAATAGTCCAGCCGCCTTCGGGCGGCTGAGTGTTGAAACAGCTTGGTAGTACCTCAAATAACCCAAGACGGCACAGCCGCCTTCGGGCGGCTGAGTGTTGAAACTTCTTCTGTGAGTTCGTGTGCGTTGAATTTACGTCAGCCGCCTTCGGGCGGCTGAGTGTTGAAACAACGCCTGTAACTGCGGCAGGATTATCTAGGCTCAGCCGCCTTCGGGCGGCTGAGTGTTGAAACATTTCTGCGATAGCCTCGTCCATCAAAGGCTTCACAGCCGCCTTCGGGCGGCTGAGTGTTGAAACACGGCAAGGACTGGACGGCCTCCGTCTTTGCTGACAGCCGCCTTCGGGCGGCTGAGTGTTGAAACAGTATCCATCACAAAATCTCCATATCATAAGGGTCAGCCGCCTTCGGGCGGCTGAGTGTTGAAACTGTTTCGGTGTGGGATGTTGACAGGCTGGGTGCCAGCCGCCTTCGGGCGGCTGAGTGTTGAAACGCCAACACCCTGAAACCGACTACCGTCTAGGCCGCAGCCGCCTTCGGGCGGCTGAGTGTTGAAACTGCTGCTGAGCAGGATCTGGCTCGCTTGCGACAACAGCCGCCTTCGGGCGGCTGAGTGTTGAAACATCCAACACGCAGTAACAGTCCTACCGCCTGAAACAGCCGCCTTCGGGCGGCTGAGTGTTGAAACATGAATTATATCAAGCGTATCGTCGGTATTCCGGCAGCCGCCTTCGGGCGGCTGAGTGTTGAAACACGTATGCGAGACGGCCTGCCCGTGACCGAGTACAGCCGCCTTCGGGCGGCTGAGTGTTGAAACTACAAGAAGCGTTGGTACATCTTTATGAATGTCGCAGCCGCCTTCGGGCGGCTGTGTGTTGAAACAGAGTAAAGCGGAACGTGGCGATAATATTACCCTGCAGCCGCCTTCGGGCGGCTGTGTGTTGAAACTTGTTGGCCAGTGCCTTGCTGATAGATTTGATAAACAGCCGCCTTCGGGCGGCTGTGTGTTGAAACTGCGTTTATCACGTTAGGGAAAATAATTTCAAAAGCAGCCGCCTTCGGGCGGCTGTGTGTTGAAACCCCAAATGTTGAAACTTTTTGGCTGAGGACAAACCAGCCGCCTTCGGGCGGCTGTGTGTTGAAACGCGACATTGCTTCTCATCTAAGGGTGCAATGGTACCAGCCGCCTTCGGGCGGCTGTGTGTTGAAACAACACTGCGAGGTCATCGATATTGGCGTTGACGGCAGCCGCCTTCGGGCGGCTGTGTGTTGAAACTGCCTTGTTTCAAGTGCAAGACCATACGCGGACGCAGCCGCCTTCGGGCGGCTGTGTGTTGAAACATCATCGCAGGCAATGCATCGGCAAGCTGTCTGCCAGCCGCCTTCGGGCGGCTGTGTGTTGAAACATACACACCTCAAAACAAAGGCCGTCTGAATATCAGCCGCCTTCGGGCGGCTGTGTGTTGAAACAATGTACAGGTGGGCGCATGATTAAGATTGATGCCAGCCGCCTTCGGGCGGCTGTGTGTTGAAACTTCAACCTTTGGTAAATAATATCGAGTTCAGGGCAGCCGCCTTCGGGCGGCTGTGTGTTGAAACCAATGTATCAAGGTCGAAATCTTCAGGTCTCACAGCCAGCCGCCTTCGGGCGGCTGTGTGTTGAAACCAATGTATCAAGGTCGAAATCTTCAGGTCTCACAGCCAGCCGCCTT
>NZ_JBQCTZ010000002.1:52876-69228 GCF_051963715.1 Neisseria sp. P0001.S005
CGGGCGGCTGTGTGTTGAAACGCTTGCCGTTGCTTAACTGTTGAAACGAATTATACAGCCGCCTTCGGGCGGCTGTGTGTTGAAACAATATTGAGCAATGCGAAAATCTGCCCGAAGAACAGCCGCCTTCGGGCGGCTGTGTGTTGAAACCACTCAAAAGAACAGGATTTGCCTCAAATGTGCAGCCGCCTTCGGGCGGCTGTGTGTTGAAACTCGACCTCCTGACGTTTGACGCTGACAAACGAGCAGCCGCCTTCGGGCGGCTGTGTGTTGAAACAGATTGTGTTGCCATGATAAGCCCCTTTCCGGGCAGCCGCCTTCGGGCGGCTGTGTGTTGAAACCAATAGGGGGGATATATAACCGCTCCTCTATCCGCCAGCCGCCTTCGGGCGGCTGTGTGTTGAAACACGCCGATGGTAGAGGCTACACCTGCCCTGCGTGAACAGCCGCCTTCGGGCGGCTGTGTGTTGAAACTGAATACATCTGGTATTGGCGCGGTAGCCATCGGTACAGCCGCCTTCGGGCGGCTGTGTGTTGAAACTACATTTTCGTCAATCATGATTTACTCCCAAGAGCAGCCGCCTTCGGGCGGCTGTGTGTTGAAACAAGGCTTCGGGAATACCTGCAAGCCCCAAAAGGCCCAGCCGCCTTCAGGCGGCTGTGTGTTGAAACTTACAACCGAAAACACATCATTATCAGCAAAGGCCCAGCCGCCTTCAGGCGGCTGTGTGTTGAAACGCTTTAATAAGTTGCTAGTAAAACTTTTACTTGACCCAGCCGCCTTCAGGCGGCTGTGTGTTGAAACAGGTTATGGATAACGACTACGCCGGCGGTGAGGTTCCAGCCGCCTTCAGGCGGCTGTGTGTTGAAACTGAAAATTTCGATAAATTCAACGGTATTCCATTACCAGCCGCCTTCAGGCGGCTGTGTGTTGAAACCCTGCTTCGACGTAGCCGTCATACATGAGATTTCCAGCCGCCTTCAGGCGGCTGTGTGTTGAAACTGCCGATGATAGGCGGAAGTCCTGCTGTTGGCAGCCCAGCCGCCTTCAGGCGGCTGTGTGTTGAAACCCTGCGTTGATGATACTCAGGAAAGACATTGTCGTCCAGCCGCCTTCGGGCGGCTGTGTGTTGAAACATATATTTCCTTTCGGAGAGAAAACATGTCAGATGACCAGCCGTCTTCGGGTAGCTGTGTGTTGAAACTCTGCCACCGTATCTCATGTCTGAGTAAGGAAGAGGGGCTGTATGTTCGGATATCGTCCAAGCAGACCGCTCTTCTTTTGATCCTTCGCTTTCCGAAGCTTTAGTGAAAGCTGTGAAGGATATTAGAAGCAAGTTATAAAGGGTAATCAATAACAATGCCGTCTGAAAAAGTTTCAGACGGCATTTTTTATATTTACATATTAAATTTAATATCATATTATCATTGAATCTATATCAATTTGAATTTTTTAGAATTTCAATATGAAACCCCTAATTTACTACGCCCATCCCGCGCAAGATAAACTCGGTAATCTCTTGCCTTACGAGCATTGGCAAACCTTACAAAGCCATTTGGTCAATATTGGGGAAATGGCGGCGGAGTTTGCTCGGATGTTTGGGGTGCAGGAAATTGCCTGCCAAATGGAACAGCTTCACGATTTAGGGAAATATTCGGAACCCTTTAATAACCAATTGCATGGAGGTCTTCCAGTTGATCATGCTACTACTGGAGCCAAAATTGCAAAAATGCTTGCTTCAGGGTGGGTTCCAAAGTATAAACTGTGGTTATCTTACTTAGGCTAGATAACTTTATTAATAAATTAAAAGGCAAAAATAATGGAAATTAAACAAACCAATTCAACCATCAAATCTCGTGCGGCGGTGGCATTCGCTCCAAATCAACCCTTACAAATTGTGGAAATCGACGTAGAAATGCCGCGTAAAGGCGAGGTGTTAATTCGTAACACTCACACTGGTGTGTGCCATACTGATGCGTTTACGTTATCAGGAAGCGATCCTGAAGGCGTGTTTCCTGTGGTACTTGGGCATGAAGGTGCGGGTGTGGTTGTTGCTGTGGGCGAAGGCGTGTCAAGCGTAAAACCAGGTGATCACGTCATTCCGCTTTACACCGCAGAATGTGGCGAATGTGAGTTTTGTCGTTCAGGTAAAACCAACTTATGCGTCTCAGTGCGTGATACACAAGGTAAAGGCTTAATGCCGGACGGCACGACACGTTTTTCTTATCAAGGTCAACCGATCTATCACTATATGGGCTGTTCGACCTTTAGTGAATACTCAGTTGTTGCCGAAGTTTCACTGGCGAAAATCAACCCAGAAGCGAACCACGAACAAGTATGTCTGCTCGGCTGCGGCGTTACCACAGGTATTGGTGCGGTGCATAACACAGCAAAAGTGCAAGAAGGCGACTCTGTGGCAGTGTTTGGCTTGGGAGCGATTGGTTTGGCGGTGGTGCAAGGTGCGCGTCAAGCCAAAGCTGGTCGCATTATCGCTATTGATACCAATCCTTCAAAATTTGAGCTGGCAAAACAGTTTGGTGCAACTGACTGTTTGAACCCGAACGATTACGATAAACCGATCAAAGATGTGCTGTTAGATATTAACAAATGGGGCATTGACCATACCTTTGAATGTATTGGCAATGTAAACGTAATGCGCCAGGCATTAGAAAGTGCGCACCGTGGCTGGGGACAATCTATTATCATCGGCGTAGCGGGTGCAGGCCAAGAAATTTCAACTCGTCCGTTCCAGTTGGTTACAGGTCGTGTTTGGAAAGGCACGGCATTTGGTGGCGTGAAAGGCCGCTCTGAACTTCCGAAAATGGTGGAAGATTCAATGAAAGGCGACATCGAGTTAGAACCATTTGTGACCCACACAATGACACTCGATCAAATCAATGAAGCCTTTGAGTTAATGCATGAAGGTAAATCGATCCGCGCTGTTATTCATTACTAAGGTACGCGATGAAACTGATTGAACAACATCAAATTTTTGGTGGTTCGCAACAAGTTTGGGCACACTACGCCCAAACGCTTCAATGCGAAATGAAATTTGCCGTCTATTTGCCGGATAATCAGGAGAATCGACCGCTTGGTGTGATTTATTGGCTTTCCGGCTTAACGTGTACGGAACAAAATTTCATTACCAAATCAGGCTTTCAGCGTTATGCGGCAGAACATCAAGTGATTGTGGTTGCACCTGATACCAGCCCTCGCGGAGAGCAAGTGCCGAACGATGCTGCTTACGATTTAGGGCAGGGTGCGGGCTTCTATCTTAATGCCACCGAGCAGCCTTGGGCGACGAATTATCAAATGTATGATTATATTTTGAATGAGTTGCCTAGTCTGATTGAGGAAAATTTTCCTACCAACGGCAAACGTTCGATTATGGGACATTCAATGGGCGGACATGGCGCATTGGTATTGGCGCTGCGAAACCAAGAACGTTATCAAAGTGTTTCTGCCTTTTCGCCCATTTTGTCGCCAAGCCTTGTGCCTTGGGGAGAAAAAGCCTTTACTGCCTATTTAGGAAAAGATCGCGAAAAATGGCAACAATATGATGCCAACTCGCTCATTCAACAAGGCTATAAAGTACAAGGTATGCGTATTGATCAGGGCTTAGAAGATGAGTTTTTGCCAACACAATTACGCACCGAAGATTTTATCGAAACCTGTCGTGCGGCAAACCAACCGGCCGATGTGCGCTTCCACAAAGGCTACGATCATAGCTATTACTTCATCGCCAGTTTTATTGGTGAGCATATTGCCTATCATACGGCATTTTTGAAGTGAGCCAAAGAAGTGATTCGTGAATCGATCAAACGTTGGTATGAACGTTAATTTTTCATGTTAACGAAAATAAAAGGCATCAGATTGATGCCTTTTATTTTTATAAATACTAAAAGTGATATTAGAATTATATATTTACTAGGATCAGCATAAGGAAGATTTTGCAAAACCTCCTTGCTCACTCTACTTAAATATCTCTCCATTCTAATCTGAATCGCTGTAAATATTTCCTTAATCGGTCGCTGTCATTGACTTTTGCCCTTTCTGTTCGGGAGACGTTGAACAATGCACGGCCGGCAGCGGCCATGTTGGGGTGTTTGCGGCATTCATTGATAACGTGTTGCAGTTGTAGTTTGTCGAACAAATCCAATGTGTCCCAATCGACTTTATCGGGGTAGTCTTGTGCTTTTTCAGACGGCCTGTTATGTAAGAGGCCGTCTGAAAAGGGTTCTTCCGACCATAACCATTTGAGGCGTTCGATTTCGGCTTGGACTTGTTCTACCTGTATCCTGCCTTGAGGCGCGAGTGTGGCCAGGCGCATGATGCTGGCGGCGAGGTCGCGGAAGTTGCCGCGCCACGGTGCTTGGTTGGAGTGGGCGAAGTCGAGGTAGGTGGCTAGGGCTTCTTTGTTGAAGCGGGTAGTGCGGCCGAGTTCTTGCGAGGCTAGGGCGAGCTGGTGTTCGACGTTGGGCTCAATGTCTTCGCGGCGGTTGGCGAGTGCGGGCAGTGGGTAATTCCAGATGTTGATGCGGGCGAACAGGTCTTCGCGGAAGCGTCCGGCGCGGATTTCGTGGCGTAAGTCGCGGTTGGTGCCGGCGATGAGTTGGAAGTCGCTTTTGACTTCGCTGTCGCTGCCGACGGGATAAAAGTGTTTTTCTTCAATGGCTTTGAGCAACATGGCTTGCTCGTCTAAGCCCAATTCTCCGATTTCATCTAAAAACAATACGCCGCCATCGGCAGTTTTCAAATAGCCTTCACGTTTTTCTGCGGCGCCTGTAAAGGCGCCTTTTTTGTGGCCGAACAGGGCAGATGCTGCGCCGTCGCCGCGAAGGGTGGCGCAATTTACATCGACAAATGTGCCTTTAATCAGATGGCGCGCTTTTTTCAATTCAAAAATCCTGCGTGCCAGCATGGATTTGCCTGCGCCTGTCGGGCCGGAAAGCAGAATGGGGGAAGGGGAGTTGAGCGCGACTTGTTCGATTTCGGCAATCATGCGGTTGAAGGCGGCGTTTTGGGTGGAAATACCGCTTTTCAGGTAGCGCACTGCGTCGTCGCGTACGGCGGCAAGGCGTTCGGCCAGTACGTCGTAACGAGCCAAGTCCAAATCAATGATTTCATAACTGCCGACATTGCCGTCCTCCATACTGCGTCTTTGGTTTTTGGGCGGAGCGGTTTGTAACAGTACGCCGGGGATTTGACGCGATTCCACCAATAAAAACAGACAGATTTGGGCAACGTGCGTACCTGTGGTGATGTGGGTGAGGTAGGTTTCTTCTTCTGTATCAAATGGATAGCTTGCTGCCCAATCGTGCAGCTTGGTATAAACCTCGGAGAAGTCCCACGGGTTTGCCAGCTCCATAGGCACGAGATTAACGACTGTGTGGGGTGACACCTGCTGAATATCGGCTTTTACATGATCCGCCAGTTCGCGGTATTTCTCCGCATAAAACAGCTCCATACGGTCGAGATGAAAATCTTGACGCTGATTCATGGCGACGTTTGGCCGCCACTTCTGCCAACGCCCTTGACCGAAACCGCTATCTAATACCGTACCGAGAAAGCTGATGGCGACTTGTTTTTTAGGGGAGGTATTCATGTTTCAGACGGCCTTTAAATTATTTTTTCCAATATAAATTTGCCGTTTACTTAACCGCAAGCGTTTGTCCAAATCATCGAATCTCATCATATATCCTTGTATATTTTATTTTCTATATAATTATCTATAAATATATTTTTTAATATTCTACGCTTCTTGCCGATAAAAGCTACTTTAAAATATATTTTCTTTATATTCAATTAATTAAAAATTATTTTTATAAAAATTTTATTCTTGGCACGCTGTTGGCTTTGTTGTGAATGTAACGATACAGCAGATGCTTCGGGAAATACAGTTACCGGAGAAAAATTTTCCGTAAATTTAGTTGCTGTGTGGTTACAGGGCGAATGCCAACAAGACTACATTTGGATTAACAGGTTCGAATCCTGTCTCGTCTGATAGACGTTGAACGTCTTGTTTATTTAGTCGCCCACCCTTTTCCAATATGGTAGGCAAATGCCTGGGGAAACTACAACATGGATATCCTTATGTCGCAGGTTCGAGTCCTGTCTCTGTTATCCAAAATAGCAGAGTAGCTCAGTTGGTAGAGCCAAGGCATGTTTCCCTTAAAAACTTGTTGCGTGCCATATTATTTTTACGGCAGCAGGCGGATGCCTGAAGAGAATACATGAACCCTTCACGTTAAAACCGTTTCTCTTCATGTTTAGCCGCTACGCTGCCACCCATGCAAGGCCGTCTGAAATATTCAGGCAGGCTGATATAAAAACTGTTTTCGGTACAGACGGCAAATGCCGGAGGAATTACAGCCTGCTAAGCGCGAGGTCGCGGGTTCGAGTCCCGTCTCTGCCGCCAACTATGGCAGAGTAGCTCAGAGGATAGAGCGCGTAAAAATTTCTCCACTCTTTGTTGCCCAATGTGCCACCCCTTATGGGCGAATGCCATTAGGATTACATTCCTTTCTTGCTACAAACCTGAATGATCCTAATTAAACTAGTCGCCCTACGGCAGTAGGCGGATGCCCGGAAGAGAATACATTAGCTTTCAGTTAAAAACGCTTCTCTTCATCTTTAGCCGCCACACTGCCACCCATTCAAGGCCGTCTGAAAAACAAAGCTACAACAAGTTCAGACGGCCTCAAACCAACAATATGAAAGAAAATGAAAATGGCTAATACTACCTTGTTTCAATCTATTAAAAACCGTTTTACTAAAACCGATACCCATAATGAAGCCGGCGGCATCGCCTACACGCTAACGCCCAAACAACAGCTTGCCCAGCTTGCGGCTACCGGTTGTCTGAACAATACCTTCTATGCCGATGCCCAAAGCCAGCTTGACCAAGTGTTGAAATTGGCAGAAAGCCTGGATGCCGAGTTTATCGCCAAAACGGCCGTATATGCCCGTCAAAAAGGTTTTATGAAAGATATGCCTGCGCTGTTGCTTGCCGTATTGGCGCAAAAAGACGTGAACATGCTCGCCCGCGTATTCGACCAAGTAGTGGACAACGGTAAAATGTTGCGTAACTTCGCACAAATTATCCGCAGCGGTGCAGTCGGCAGAAAATCCTTCGGCAACCGTCCGAAAAAACTGATGCAGACTTGGCTTTTGACCGCTACCGAGAAACAACTGTTGAACGCCGCCGTCGGTAATTCGCCGTCGCTGGCGGACGTGGTCAAAATGGTGCACCCCAAACCGCGTGAAGCATGGCGTGCCGCATGGTTTGCATGGCTGATTGGCAAACCGTACGACCGCGAAGCATTGCCGCCCATTACCCGCGCTTTTGAAGACTACAAACAAAGCCGCCAAGGCGAATTGCCCAACGTTCCCTTCCAAATGCTCACTGCTTTAGACTTGAACAGCGGCGACTGGGCACAAATCGCCCGCAACGGCTCATGGCAGCAGGTTCGTCAAAACCTGAACACTTTCCTGCGCCACGAAGTGTTTGCTAAAAGCAAAAACATCAAAATGGTGGCAGAAAAACTGCGTGACGAAACCGCCATTGCCCACGCCCGCGTCCTGCCTTACCAATTGCTGACTGCGTATCAGGCAACATCTAATCAAATGCCGTCTGAAATCCGTGAAGCCCTGCAAGATGCGATGGAAACCGCCGTACAAAACGTACCGGCAATCCAAGGCAAAGTCGTGGTTTGTCCGGACGTTTCCGGCTCTATGCACAGCTCGGTTACAGGCTATCGCGGCAGCGCGACCAGTAAAACCCGCTGCATCGACATTGCCGCGCTCGTATCCGCTGCCATGTTGCGTACCAATCCACAAGCCCGCGTGATACCGTTTGAACAAATCACGGTAAACGTCAAGCTCAACCCACGCGACAGCATCATGACCAACGCCGAAAAACTCGCCAATATCGGCGGCGGCGGAACGGCATGCAGCGCACCAATCGCCATGTTAAACCGTGAAAAAGCCGATGTGGATTTGGTGGTCATCGTGTCAGACAATGAAAGTTGGGCAGATGACAACCAAGGATGGGGCGCAACAACCAGCTTGATGAAAGAGTGGGACATTCTGAAAAGACGTTGTCCAGAAGCCAAACTCGTTTGTCTGGATATCCAGCCCTACACCAAGGCTCAAGTACGAAACCGTCAGGATATTTTGAACATCGGCGGCTTCTCCGACCAAGTATTCTCCCTGATCGGTTCCTTTGCCGAACGAGGTATGGGTACAGATTTCTGGGTAGAAGAGATTGAGAAAACGCCGTTAGCAGCTGTGAACTGAAGCTAAGGCCGTCTGAAAAAAGGGTAGAAATATTTTTCAGACGGCCTATTTATTCAGGGTAAGCTGAGAAAAAGAATAAGGAAACAAAATGCAAAAATTTATCTTAATCCGCGGTCATCAAGGTTCGGGAAAATCGACGTTTGCCGAACAAAAAGCCGCCGAATTTAAAGCGCAGTATCTGGATGCGGAAGTGGTCCGTATTGAAAATGATTTGTTTATTACCGATGAATATGGTGAATATCGTTGGTCGGGCGAAGCGGTGGATAAGGCGCAAAAACGCGGTAATGCTTTGATGACTGAAACTTTGAGACGTGGACGCCAAAATCCGAATCGAAATATTCTGATCATTAATTCCAATACCAACCAAAAAGCTTCGCGTTGCCGTCATTTATTGAATCAGGCGGAGAAAAGCGGTTTTGAAACAGAGGTCTATCGACTGCACAATTTCTATCCCAACCTGCATGGCGTGAAAGAGCATGACGTATTGGCGGCGTATATCAAGCTGAACCAAAACCGAGTGGCAAACGAAATCCATATCGAGGCCGTGCAACCGGCAAATGCGGAACAGTTAGAAAAAATCGAACAGATGCAGGCTATCGAGCATAAGCCGCTGGTGTTTGATGAGGCGCAGCAAACCTTTGTGACCGATCACTATCTGCAACACGGCAGCCGTAACTTTACTGCCAAAGCATCCAAGCGTTATCCCAAATTGCGCGTGTTGAAATACGCCCGCAGCGTGTTCTATAACAACCGCTTTGATGATGCGTTGCTGGAAATGCGCGGTTTGATTATCGATGCGCATAATCGAATCATCGTGCGCCCGTTTAAAAAAGTGTTCAATTATTCGGAACGTATTGCCAAAGGCAGCCGCTATCCGATACGAATCAGTGACGAGAAGCTGGTGGACGCGGTTGTAAAAGTGAACGGCTTCCTCGGTTGCTGCACTTTCGTCTCGCTTTCAGACGACCATCCGTCTCACGGCGCAGCGTTTGACGGCAAAGTGCTGTATTCGACTACCGGTTCTCTTGATAGCGCGTTTACCGACATGACCGCCGCACATTGCGCACAATACGAAACCCTGTTCCGCGCGTATCCAAACCATACTTTTTTGTTTGAAATCACAGATGCGAAAGACGTACACATCATCCGTGAAGAATTGGGAGAAACCTTAATCGGCTGCATTGATGTGGCGACCGGCCGTCAGTTTACTGAAGCGGAATTGGACGAAATCGGCAAACAATACGGAGTGCGCCGTCCTGAAACGTTGAAAAATATCACGTTCGGCGAGCTGAAAGGCCGTCTGAAAAATGTGGAACACGAAGGCTTTATGGTATTTGATGCACAAAACGGCGAAATGCTGTTCAAACTCAAATCGCCGTATTACCTGATTTCCAAGTTTTTAGGACGAAGCAACGAGGGCAATATCGGCCGCAAACTGGACAAACGCCATGTTGATGAAGAATTTTATCCTTTGATCGACTACATCCACGAGCATCAGGAAGCATTCAACGCCATGCCGGAATTGGATAAGATTGCGTTCATTCAGGCGTTTTTGAGACAGTTGTAAGGCCGTCTGAAAAATGCTATATGCTTGTGTTAGTATAGCGCTGGCGGATGGAGTGTTTCATCTGCCATACTTTTAGTGAATAAGGAAAAACAATGAAAAAAACAAGTATCGTTAGGAAACTGATGCTCGCCATCGCTATGCTTCCGTTAGCTGTTCAAACTGCGCAGGCTGAGGAATTTGGGTCTTTCGGCGCTCCGCCTAAAGGCTTCAAAGTCGGCTATCAAACCGCGCAAAATGGTGTGACATTGATAGAACTTGTGCCGCAGAAACAGACTGTGGAAGACTGGACGCAAATGGTCACGCTGCAATCCATGGCAGGTATGAAACCGGGTGTTGAGCAGTTTTTCGGCAATCTTTCAGCCTCATGGCAGAATGCCTGTCCGCAAAGTAGTGTCAACCCAATAACGGCAGGTGAAGAAAACGGCTATCCATTCGCTTTGGTGATGTTGTTTTGCGCCAACAATCCGCAAACCAGCAAACCTGAATTTACTTGGATAAAAGCCGTACAGGGTAACGAAGCTTTGTACGTGAAGCAATATGCTTTCCGTTACGAGCCGACGAAGGCCGAGTTGACCAATGCCGTCATGCATTTGCGCAATTTACGCGTCTGCGACAACAGCGCAGGACATCCTTGCAATAAAAAAGGAAAATAAGCATTTAAATATTTTCAGACGGCCTTACCGGTTTTGCTAAAGCGAAACGTAACAAGGCCGTCTGAAAATATATGGAGCAACACGTATTTATTTTCCGCGCTCGTATGCTTCAATTTCGCCAACTTTAGGCGCATAGCCGCTGCTTGTGTTGTGGCGCAAGTCCAACCAGATATCGACCAATGCCCAAGCGGCCGGAGCGGCAATCACGTTTTGCCCCATACATAAAACCTGCGCATCATAGTTTTCCACCGAGCCGCGGAGCGTGAGTAAATCATGCGCCGTTGCCGCCCGTATGCCGCGCACCTTATTGGCGGCAATCGCCGTACCCACGCCCGTGCCGCAAACTAGCAGCGCGCGGTCGGCACGCCCTGCCGCGACTTCTTCGGCCGCGGCAAATGAGAGTTGCGGATAGCTTCCTTCGGACGAGGATAAATCGACCAAGCTGCTGACGCGCGTGTCGTTTTGCAGATGCGCTTTGAGCGCGTCTTTCAATATTGCGCCGTTGGCCGGCGCGGCAATAACCAAACGCATAAAAACTCCTTGAAGCACACAATAAACATTACTCAGCATACGCCCGCGCGTGATACGATTCAAGCTTGCAACGCAGAGAACACGGCATGAGCAAAACCTACTTCACATCCGACCTACATTTCTCACATAAAAACATTGCCAAATTCTGCCCGCAATTTCGACCGTTCGATAACGTGGAGCAGATGGATGAATTTTTAATCCGGACATGGAATGAAACCGTTACGCCTGAAGATACGGTGTACAACTTGGGCGATTTTTCCTTTGCCCAAGACCATAAGCAGATAGAGCGCGTTTTGTCGCGGTTGAACGGGCAACATCACTTGATTTACGGCAATCATGATCATGTGATTCGGCAGCATGCCGATTTGTTCCGCAGCCAAACCAAGCATGACGGCCATCCGCTGCTGTCGTCCATACGGTCGTATTTGAAACTCAAATTGCCGGAAATTAAGAATACGCTGGTTCTTTTTCACTATCCGATTCAGGAATGGGACGGCTGCTATCAGGGTTGGTATCACTTATACGGCCATTTGCATGACAGGGTGGCGGAAATCAAAGGGCGTGCTTTAAATGTTGGATTCGATTTGCACGGCCGCTTTTTGACGGCGCAAGACGTCGATAAGTTTTTGTGTGATTTGCCTAAAATTTCGTATTTTGGCGAAGCAGGGTTGAAGGCCAATTCGCCGGAAGAAGCGACAGAACTGGTGTCTCGGAAACTGGCGCAGTTAAATCAGGTATAATTTCAGACGGCCTTTGCGGATTTCCGGCAAAGGCCGTCTGAATATCAATTTCCCATTTTTGAGTGATACATGGAAACCCTTTTGGCTTACTTACTAAAAAAATCAGCCTCCCCAATCAATCCGGCAAGGAAAAGTCATGAGCGGTAAGCCTTTGAAGTATCCCGTTTCCGCTTTGGTTGTTTTGCATGATAAAGACGGCAATATCCTGCTGATTGAACGTACGGCGCCGCAAGGTTTTTGGCAGTCGGTTACCGGCAGCTTGGAAGAGGGCGAGCGCATCGAAGAAACCGCATGGCGCGAAGTGTGGGAAGAAACCGGTATCCGCCTTGCAGACGGCCAGCTGGAAAACTGGCACGACAGCACCGTTTATGAAATCTATCATCACTGGCGCCATCGCTATCCCAAAGGTGTTTTTGAAAACCGCGAACACATCTTCTCCGCCCAAATTCCGCGCGATACGCCCATCATCCTACAACCTGACGAACATGTTGCCTACGGCTGGTTTGGTGCGGAAGAAGCGGCGGAAAAAGTGTTTTCCCCTTCCAATAAACGCGCAATTTTAGAATTGGTCAAAAGGCTGAATGCCAAAAAGGCCGTCTGAATACGACAGTTTCACATTTTCAGACGGCCTTGGGTTTGCTATACTTTTGCCGTTTGACTCTCTTTAAAATCAAAGGAAACCATCATGGCAGACTTCAACAAAATCCTGACCCCGGGCGATGTGGACGGCGGTATCATCAACGTTGTCAACGAAATCCCTGCGGGCAGTAACCACAAAATCGAGTGGAACCGCAAACTGGCCGCCTTCCAACTCGACCGCGTTGAACCGGCAATTTTCGCCAAACCGACCAACTACGGCTTCATTCCGCAAACTTTGGACGAAGACGGCGACGAATTGGACGTGTTGCTGGTGACCGAGCAGCCTTTGGCAACCGGTATTTTCCTGGAAGCACGCGTTATCGGCGTGATGAAATTCGTTGACGACGGCGAAGTGGACGACAAAATCGTCTGCGTTCCAGCCGACGACCGCAACAACGGCAACGCCTACAAAACTTTGGCCGATTTGCCGCAACAACTGATCAAACAAATCGAGTTCCACTTCAACCACTACAAAGACCTGAAAAAAGCAGGTACCACTAAAGTTGAATCTTGGGGCGATGTAGAAGAAGCGAAACAAGTCATCAAAGAATCTATCGAACGTTGGAACAAACAAGCCTAATCGGTTTGTCCCATCCAATATCAAGGCCGTCTGAAAATCAAATTTTCAGACGGCCTTTTTATATCTCAGCAGCCTATCAATCCTTCAAGCATTTTCAAACTGATATTTCAAACGAATCAATCATATTATTTTAAATAATTGTTCCCTAAAGCCGAAATTTCAGACGGCCAGAGAATAGGTTTTCTAGATTGCAATTACAGCATCACCCCCAAAACGCTTTTTCAAATCCTGCCGCGCATTCCGGTGGCAGTTCCCGTTGTAGTAAATCATGCAGAGCAGAATATAATGCTGAAGGTATGTCACAGCTTTCTTCATCGTAAAACTCTCCGCCTGCTTTCCGCCATTCGCACTCAAAATCATAAATTGCCAATAAGGTTTGCATTAGTATTGCTATGGAAGGTGCGATAAGGCGGCGGTTTTCTATCGTACCGTAACCTGTTATCAGCCAATAAACAGGACTGCCGGGAGCGGCAGTATCGGCAAAAAGAATTGAATCGTCAAACATTATGCCAAATATCGCCCATTCTTCACGCCAGCCTTGTGTAGGCAGATATTGCTTGGTCTTCCTATCCCAGCCGAAGGCCCAATCGTGCCAACTGTTGGGCAACTTGGGATAAGTCACCCATTGTAAAAACAGAGTTTCCATCTCCAGCCAATAATTGGCAAGTAGATCGTCGGAATGCCATATGCCGTCCATATGGCGATAGAAGTCGGCTAATGCACCCAAATGTAGATGACGGTTACCTTCCAGTGGGGGCAGTTCCTGCAACGTTTCTGTATAGGGAAAACCAAAGGTTTGTGCGAAAGTGCGTATAAGGGAGTGAGGCATAAAGTTTGCTTGCTGTATTTTTACGGTTTAAGTCCGTGGAAGATAATGGATTATAGTGGATTTAATTAAAATCGGGCTTGACGCAGGCTAATGATGTAAGCCATCGGTTTAGTTTATTTCTGATCTGCCAACGTTCATCAGTCAGAACATAAATATAGTAAATTCAAATTGGCTATGGGTTAGTGCGGTATTTTACCAATATAACAAAATCGTCTTTAAAACAAACAAACCATTCTTTCTCATTTTCAGACGACCTCATTAAAGTAACGCCTATACCAAAAATAAGGAGTGCTTCAATGACTGCTACCACAACCGACCCACGAGCCAAGCTGCCTGAGACGCCTTTGTCCGGCAACGAAGCCTTGAAAGAGCGCAGCGATTATCTGCATGGCACGATTAAGGAAGAGTTGAAAGACGATTTTACCGGCGGCTTTACTGCCGACAACTTTCAGCTTATCCGCTTCCACGGTATGTACGAACAGGACAACCGCGATATCCGTGCCGAGCGTACCGAACAAAAGCTTGAGCCTTTAAAAAACATGATGTTGCGTTGCCGTTTGCCCGGCGGCATCATTACGCCGAAGCAGTGGCTGGGTATCGACAAATTTGCCGGTGAAAATACGATTTACGGCTCTATCCGCCTGACCAACCGTCAAACCTTTCAATACCACGGCATTCTGAAAACCGATTTAAAACAGGCACATCAGGCATTGCACAAACTAGGTCTCGATTCCATTGCCACAGCCAGCGATGTCAACCGCAATGTGTTGTGTACCAGCAATCCTGTGCAAAGCACTTTACATCAAGAAGCCTATGAATGGGCGGCGCGCATCAGTATGCACCTCCTGCCGCGTACCATGGCATATGCCGATGTCTGGCTGGACGGCGAAAAAGTGTTCTCGACCGAGCCGACCGAGCCGCGCAATAAAGAAATTGCCGACGACGTAGAGCCGATTTTGGGTAAAACCTATTTGCCGCGCAAATTCAAAACCGCCGTCGTGATTCCGCCCGATAACGATGTGGACATTCATTCCAACGACTTGGGTTTTGTGGCGATTGCAGAAAATGGCAAGTTGGTGGGCTTCAATGTATTGGTCGGCGGCGGTTTATCCAGCGAACACGGTAATACCAAAACTTATCCGAACACTTCTTACGAATTTGGTTTCGTTCCGCTGGAATACACCCTCAACGCCGCCGAAGCCGTCGTCAGCACCCAGCGCGACTGGGGCAACCGCAGCGACCGCAAAGCAGCGCGTACACGCTATACGCTGCAACGCGTCGGAGTGAATGTGTTCAAAGAAGAAGTCGAAAGGCGCATGGGCATTAAGTTTGAACCTATCCGCCCTTACGAGTTTACCCATCGCGGCGACCATATCGGCTGGGTACAAGGGCATGAAGGCAACTGGCATTTGACTTTGTTTATTGAAAACGGCCGCCTGCTCGATTATCCCGGTAGACCATTGAAAACAGGCATCCGCGAAATTGCCAAAATCCATCCCGGTGACTTCCGTCTGACGGCCAATCAAAATCTGGTGGTCGCCAATGTACCGCCGGAATTAAAAGATACGATTGATAAAATCGCCAAAGAACATGGCCTTATCAGCAAATCGATTACCATCCAGCGTGAGAACTCAATGGCCTGCGTTGCCTTGCCGACTTGCCCGCTGGCGATGGCGGAGGCCGAACGCTTCCTGCCGACATTCTCCGATAAAATTGATGAAATGTTCGCCAAATATGGCTTGGAAGACGAATACATCGTTTTGCGCGTAACCGGTTGTCCCAACGGTTGCGGTCGCGCCATGCTGGCGGAAATCGGTTTGGTCGGTAAAGCAGTCGGTCGCTACAACCTCTACGCAGGTGGCAACCGTGAAGGCACACGCATTCCGCGCCTGTTTAAAGAAAACATTACTGAACCTGAAATCCTTGAAATTGTCGAAGGCTGGGTGGCAGATTGGTCTCGAAACCGTTTAGATGATGAAGGTTTTGGCGATTTTGCCATCCGCACCAGCATCGTCAAACCCGTATTGGACGCTCCGCGAGACTTCTGGGCATAATGCATACAACCAGATCCACAAGTCTGCAATAAGAAAATAGAGAAAACCAAAGGCCGTCTGAAAATCTGATTTTCAGACGGCCTTTTATATTGTGCGTATTTATATCAAAGATGGAATATAAACCGAATCAGCGGCGACGGCCAAAGCCTCGGCCCATGCTGGGGCGGCGGTAGTTGGAAGGCTGACGCGTAGTTTCGCGGTAACGCTGTTGCTGCTGGGCGTTTTGTTGTTGCGCATTTTGCTGTTGGGCACGCAGGGTGCGCGTATTCAGCTGTTGGCTGGTGCGTCTGTTTGGACGTGCGGTTTGATAATAGTTGGCACGGGCTTGACGTGCAATCGGGCTGTTTTGATTGCTTGCTTGTGTGAATTTGTTCGCCAATGCATTGCCGATAAATGCACCGGCTGCCGCACCCACCAAGCTTTGCAGCAGCCAGCTGCCGGTGGATTGGTCGTAGATGTA
>NZ_JBQCTZ010000003.1:0-59724 GCF_051963715.1 Neisseria sp. P0001.S005
TCGTTAAACGTTTAAAAGCCAAGAACAAACCAAAGATGCTGATATTAGGTGCGCTCATGCGTAAGCTGCTTGTCGTGTCTTACTACGTCCATAAAACCCAAAAACCTTACAATCCTGAACGCTACAAACTTACCTAGAGTTTGCACAAAATAACAAAGCTGTTTTTGCCTGATTGTCAAGCAAAAACAGCTTAAAACGCTTGCGCCCTGCTTAATTATATAAAATAAATATCAATAAAAATCAATATCCTATGAAAATTACTCAAAATTGCGCTAGACGATTAAAGTAGCATCTTTTCTTAGCCGGAAACATTCTGCCCATGTAATACGAAACCATACTGCCCAAGCCATTCGCCAAACCGGCACACAAACATCCGCCGAGGGCATGTTGCGGATATTGGTACACAAATGCGGCGTATGCCGCCTCGGATGTACCCGGAAGTAGTGTGGCCGAAGTGAAGGCAGAAGCAATCAGGGCAAGGTAAGCGTAAAGAAGGGGCATGTTTTGAGTTGCATCAAGTGATATTGTAAAAAAGAAACAGCAGGATTTAAAAGGAGATTATGCCTATATTTTTCAAAACATCAAAATATAAAACCAATATTATTAGTTGTTTTAAAATTAAACGGCTTAAAGGTGATGTAGTCAGATGTCGGAAAATAGTTTTCAAGGTGATGAAATATCAGTATGATACTATTGGCTGTTAATGAGTGTTAAGTTTAATGAACTGCTTTAAGCTCATTTTTGGCGAGTCTTAACAAAACGAAAGGCAAATTATGTCTGCGCATTCACAACAAAATCATACTCCTGCGCTGGTCGTCTTGACCACACTCTTCTTCATGATGGGTTTCATTACCTGCATGAACGATATTTTGATTCCGCATCTGAAAGATATTTTCGAGCTGACTTATGTTCAGGCGATGCTGATTCAGTTCTGCTTCTTTACCGCTTACGCAATTATGTCGATTCCTATGGGTTATTTTGTCGGCAAAATCGGCTATAAAAACGGTGTAATTGGCGGTTTCGTATTGACTGCCATCGGCTGTCTGTTGTTCTATCCTGCCGCCGGCAGCCATTCTTATCCTACTTTCTTGGGTGCGCTGTTTATTTTGGCTTCAGGTGTAACGCTGTTGCAAGTGGCGGGTAACCCTTATGTAACCCTGTTGTCTAAACCAGGTAAAGAATCTGCAACACTGACTTTGGTTCAGGCATTCAACTCTTTGGGTACGACCATTGCTCCGCAAATCGGCGCATTCCTGATTTTGGCTGATGCGACACAAACTGTCAGCAAAGCCGAGCAAATTTCTTCTGTTCAAATTCCATATTTAGGTTTGGCCGGGTTGCTGATTATTTTGGCTGTGTTCGTCAAAATGATTCGTCTGCCTGACGCAAACAAAATTGCTGAAGAAGAGAGCGAACATAACCATGATGGCAAACACAGCGTATGGCAATACCGTCATTTGGTTTTTGGTGCGGCCGGTATTTTCTGTTACGTTGGTGCAGAAGTATCTATCGGTTCTTTGTTGGTCAGCGTGTTGGGTTACCTGAAAAGTATGGACCACTCGTCTGCCGCAAAATATCTGTCGTTCTACTGGGGCGGCGCGATGGTTGGCCGCTTCTTAGGCTCTGCCATCATGGCAAAAATTGCGCCTAACCGCTATTTGGCATTCAATGCTACCGCTGCCGTTGCCCTGTTGGGTATTGCTATGTTGGCAGGTAAAGCCAGTGCTGATATTGCGATGTGGGCATTGTTGGCCATCGGCTTCTTCAATTCCATCATGTTCCCAACGATTTTCTCTTTGGCAACCAAAGGCCTGGGCCGATTCACCAGCAGCGCTTCCGGCGTATTGTGTACTGCGATTGTCGGCGGTGCGG
Source organism: Neisseria sp. P0001.S005 (assembly GCF_051963715.1). Classification (NCBI taxonomy): domain Bacteria; kingdom Pseudomonadati; phylum Pseudomonadota; class Betaproteobacteria; order Neisseriales; family Neisseriaceae; genus Neisseria; species Neisseria sp. P0001.S005. The sequence goes on from NZ_JBQCTZ010000003.1 coordinate 1,873, forward strand.
TTGTGCCTGTGGTACAAGGTTGGGCAGCAGATACTTACGGTCTGATGATTTCTTTCGTTGTATCAGCGATTTGTTACGTATACATCGTCTTCTTTGCTATAAAAGGCTACAAAGCTGACGAATGATTCATCATGATAAAAGGCCGTCTGAAACCTTATGGGATTTCAGACGGCCTTTTTACTTTGTGGCATAATGATTTAAATGACAGGAGGAAAAAATGGCCAAAATCATTTTGCTGCATGGCTTACACATGCATTCATGGGTAATGAAACCGCTGGCGTATTTGCTGGAACAAGAAGGTTTTGAAGTTGCACTGTTCGATTATTACAGCGTTTTGCATTCGATGAACCGACATGTTGAAGATTTGGTGCGATGGATTGATGAGAACCATGCTGATGAAACGCTGCACTTTGTCGGCCATAGTTTGGGCGGGTTGGTCTTACGCAATTTTGCGGCGGCATATCCGGATAAAGTCAGCGGCCGTATCGTTACCATGGGTACGCCGCACCAAGGCAGCCGTGCCGCGCAACGTGTGTTCAATATGGGTTTGCAAAAACCGGTATTGGGAGGATCGTATAAAGGCGCATTGGACGGCAGTATGCCTGAATTGCCCGAGGGTGTTGAGTTGGGCAGTATTGCCGGTAATAAACCGTATGGACTGGGCCGTGTTTTAGGTTTGCATGGCGAACATGATGGTACGGTTTTGGTCAGCGAAACGCATTGTCCGAATATGCGCGATCATGTTGTTTTGCCTCTCAGCCATAGCGGTATGCTGTTTAACCGTAAAACGGTCGGGCAAGTGGTGGCATTTTTGCATGATAGATGTTTTAAAAAGCAATAAAATTCCATTTATTTTTATTTAAAAATATTTAATTTTAATAAGTTGATATATTTTAAAGAAAGTGTCGCAGTTTTACTGAAGCTGTTTTTATAAAATAACAGGCAGGCCGTCTGAAAATCGGGTTTCAGACGGCCTGTTATGCTAAAATCTGTTAACTACTTATTAAAAAGGCAAAGAACAATGTTTGCTTTCAAGTCCTTACTTAATATGCCGCGCTTTGAGGCTATCGCTGTGGCTTTCGCTTTGGTTGCGGCAATGGGTTATACGATTATTTCGCTTGAATGGCTGCCGCATATGTCGATTGTGACGGCGATTGTAGTCTTGCTGTTGTACGGTTTGATGCGCGGCTTGAAATATCAAGATATGCAAAACGGTATGATCGGTGCGGTCGGGCAGGGTATGGGCGCGATTTATCTGTTTTTCTTTATCGGCCTGATGGTCAGCGCGCTGATGATGAGCGGTGCGATTCCGACGCTGATGTATTACGGTTTCGGATTGATTTCGCCGACTTATTTTTATTTCTCGGCGTTTGCGCTCTGCTCGATCATCGGTATTTCCATCGGCAGTAGTTTGACGACTTGTGCGACTGTTGGCGTGGCATTTATGGGTATGGCGGCTGCGTTTCATGCCGATATGGCGATGACGGCAGGTGCGATTGTGTCGGGTGCGTTCTTTGGCGATAAAATGTCGCCGCTTTCCGATACGACCGGTATTTCCGCTTCGATTGTCGGCATTGATTTGTTCGAGCACATCAAAAACATGATGTACACCACTGTACCTGCATGGTTGATCAGTGCCGCATTAATGTTGTGGCTCTTGCCTAATGTTGCCGCGCATGATATGAACAGTGTCGAAGCTTTTCGCGCGCAATTGGAAGCAACCGGTTTGGTGCATGCTTACTCACTGATTCCGTTTGCTTTGCTGGTTGTCCTTGCCCTGATGCGCGTGAATGCCATTGTGGCTATGTTGTTTACCGTTATAGTGGCGCTGATTGTGACTTACTTCCACAGTACGCCTGATTTGAAACAGCTGGGCGCGTGGTTTTACAGCGGATACAAACTCGAAGGCGAAGCATTTAAAGACATTGCCCGTTTGATTTCTCGCGGCGGCTTGGAAAGCATGTTCTTTACGCAAACCATCGTGATACTCGGCATGAGCTTGGGCGGCCTGTTGTTCAGCATTGGTGTGATTCCGTCTTTGCTGGAAGCCATTCGTGCGTTCCTGACCAATGCCGGACGCGCTACTTTCAGCGTGGCCATGACATCGGTCGGCGTCAACTTCCTGATTGGCGAGCAATATTTGAGTATCCTGCTTTCCGGCGAAACCTTTAAGCCGGTTTATGACAAGCTTGGTTTGCATTCGCGCAACCTTGCCCGTACGCTGGAAGATGCGGGTACGGTCATCAACCCGTTGGTGCCTTGGAGCGTCTGCGGCGTATTTATCAGCCATGCCTTGGGCGTGCCTGTTTGGGAATACCTGCCTTACGCCTTCTTCTGCTACTTGAGCTTGGCTCTGACGCTGGTGTTTGGTTGGACAGGACTGACTTTGAGTAAGAAGTAAACCGCATTTAAAACAGCAATGCTTTTATAAAACAAGGCCGTCTGAAAACAATTTCAGACGGCCTTGTTTTACTTGAAGTAGCCGTATCAGCATGATTTCACTATAATTGCTGCGCCAATAAAAAAATAATCCAAACAATGAACAAACAAATCCGCCAAGAAATTTTCGAGCGTTTCCGCGCTGCCAATCCTCATCCTACTACCGAGTTGAATTTCAGCTCGCCGTTTGAGTTGCTGATCGCCGTGTTATTGTCTGCGCAGGCAACTGATGTCGGCGTGAACAAAGCGACTGCCAAACTCTTTCCCGTTGCCAATACGCCGCAAGCCATGTTGGATTTGGGGCTGGACGGCGTGATGGAATACACCAAAACCATAGGCCTCTACAAAACCAAATCCAAACACATCATGCAGACTTGCCGTATTTTGCTGGAGAAATACAACGGCGAAGTGCCTGCTGACCGAGAGGCTTTGGAATCTTTGCCCGGCGTTGGCCGAAAGACTGCCAATGTCGTGCTGAATACTGCATTCGGGCAACCTGTTATGGCGGTCGATACCCATATTTTCCGTGTTTCCAACCGCACTAAAATTGCTCCGGGCAAGGATGTGCGCGAGGTTGAAGACAAACTGATGCGCTTTATTCCCAAAGAATTTTTGATGGATGCCCATCACTGGTTGATTTTGCATGGCCGCTATACGTGCAAGGCTTTAAAACCGCAATGCAGCAAATGTCTGATTAATGATTTGTGCGAATATCCGGCAAAAATGTAAATAAAAACATAAAAAAAGGCCGTCTGAATTTCAGACGGCCTTTGATTTGGCTACGATTAGTCGGCAACTGCCATCAGGCTGGCATTACCACCGGCAGCGGTAGTATTGATACTGCAAGAGATTTCTTCAAATACTTGCAGGATGTCCAGACCTTGTTCGGAAGGCAGAATGCGGATGAGCGCACCGTCGTGGCCGGCCAACTCTTGTTTGCGCTCGCTGCTCAAAGGCTCGATGGCGGCAACATGGCTGATGCCTGCGTTTTCAGGTTTGCTGTTGACTTGCAACAAACCGTCCAAATCGGCAGAGTAGGCAACCAGTGGGCTGTTTGGCTCAACAACGGTTTGAATGCCTGCGGCAGCCAGCTCGGTCAGGGCAGAGAAGGCTTGCAACAGAGTACCGCCGTGTACCCAAACGTGTTTCGGAGAGCGCCAGCTCAATGAGTTGCGTTCGCCGGTCGGGCCGACCAATACGGTTTCGGCTTTGCGCAGAGTGCGAACTCGCGCGTGACCCAAAGCTGCGGCTGCAGTTTTCTTCTCTTCTGCATCAAACGGCAGTTTGTGAACCAAAGTTTCCAAACGTTTGAGCGCGTCTTCGTCTGCTTGACCAATACGGCTGAGGGTTGGCGCAACCCATTCAGGAGTGCGGACCAAACGTTGCAGATAGAATGGACCGCCCGCTTTAGGACCGGTACCGGACAAGCCGTGACCGCCGAAAGGTTGTACGCCGACAACGGCACCGACGATGTTGCGGTTAACGTAGATGTTACCGGCTTCGATGCGATCGCGGATGTGTTCGACAGTACCTTCGATACGGCTGTGCACACCGCTGGTCAAAGCATAGCCTTTGGCGTTGATTTGGTCGATGAGTTGATCCAATTCGCTGGCGCGGTAGCGGACAACGTGCAATACAGGACCGAACACTTCGCGTTGCAACTCGTTCAAGTTGTTCAATTCAAACAGGATTGGACGAACGAAAGTAGAGTTGTTGTTATCAACGTCGGCAGCAGTTTTGATTTCGTGGTAAGCCTTCGCTACGCCTTTCATTCGGTTGATGTGGGCCAACAGGTTTTGTTGGGCTTCAGCATCGATGACAGGGCCGATGTCTGTGGTCAGTTGGGTCGGTTTGCCGACAACCAATTCGTCCATTGCGCCTTTGATGATGTTGACCATTTTATCGGCAACATCTTCTTGAACGCACAAGATACGAAGAGCAGAACAACGTTGGCCCGCGCTGTCGAAGGCAGAGTTCAATACGTCGAGGCAGACTTGTTCCGGCAGGGCAGTAGAGTCCACGATCATCGCGTTTTGACCACCGGTCTCGGCAATCAGGACAGGGTTGTCGTCGCGTTTGGACAGTGCTTTGTTAATCAGGCGCGCTACTTCGGTAGAACCGGTAAAGATTACGCCACCGATGCGGGCATCGCCGGTCAGGGCAGAACCGACATCGCCTGCGCCGAGTACGAGTTGCAGCGCAGAAGTTGGAATACCGGCTTGATGCATCAGGGAAACTGCGTAAGTAGCAATCAGGCTGGTTTGTTCGGCAGGTTTGGCGATAACGGTGTTACCGGCAGCCAATGCAGAAACCACTTCGCCGGTAAAGATGGCCAATGGGAAGTTCCATGGGCTGATGGCAACGATTGCGCCGACAGCTTTGGCATCTTTAGGCAGGGTGTTTTCAGATTCGTTGGCATAGTAGCGGCAGAAGTCAACGGCTTCGCGTACTTCGGCAACGGCGTTGTTCAAGGTTTTACCGGCTTCGCGGACGGCCAGCATCATCAATGCAGGCGTGTGTTGTTCCAACAGATCGGCAAAACGGCGCAGACAGTCGGCGCGTTCTGAAGCAGGTTTGGCACTCCACTCAGGCAGGGCGGCAACGGCTGCACCAATCGCTTCTTGAGCCAATGCCGCATCGGCAAAGCTGACGGTACCGACAACATCGTTGTGGTCTGCAGGGTTGCGGACAGGTTGTGCTTCACCTACGTTACGCGCTTCGCCATTGACGATAGAAGCGGCGTGGAAGTCTTCGGAAGAAGCTTGGTTGAGTTTTTCTTGCAGGTTTTGCAATACGGTTTCGTTGCTGAAATCTACGCCTTGAGAGTTCAGGCGGTCTTTGCCATACAAATTGCGCGGCAGAGGCAATGCCGGATGCAGATGGATGCCTTGTTCGGCGATGGTGTCGAACGGGCTTTTAATCAGGCGGTCGATGCTGATGTTTTCGTCAACGATTTGGTTCACGAAAGAAGAGTTCGCACCGTTTTCCAACAGGCGGCGTACCAAGTAGGCAAGCAGGGTTTCGTGTGTGCCGACCGGGGCATACACGCGTACGCGGCGGCCTAAGTTTTGCGGGCCGACCACTTGGTCGTACAGGGTTTCGCCCATGCCGTGCAGACATTGGTGTTCAAAGTCTTTGCCTTTACCCATTTGGTAGATTGCGCCCAAAGTGTAGGCGTTGTGGGTGGCAAATTGTGGGAACACGGCATCTTGCGCATCCAAGAGTTTGCGTGCGCAGGCGAGGTAGGAGATGTCGGTGTGGACTTTACGGGTGTAAGTCGGGTAGCCATCCATGCCGTCTACTTGAGCCCATTTCACTTCGCTGTCCCAGTATGCGCCTTTAACCAAACGGATCATCAGTTTTTGGTTGTTGCGGCGTGCCAGGTCGATCAGATAGTCGATAACGAACGGGCAACGTTTTTGGTAGGCTTGAACAACGAAACCGATACCTTTGTAGCCAGCCAAGTCAGGGTCGGAAACCAAAGCTTCCATCAAGTCCAAAGACAATTCGAGACGGTTGGCTTCTTCAGCGTCGATGTTGATACCGATATCGTATTTTTTACCCAAAAGGAACAATTCTTTCAGGCGTGGCAACAGTTCGCTCATCACGCGTTCGTGTTGGGCGCGTGAGTAGCGTGGGTGGATGGCGGAAAGTTTAACGGAGATACCGTTGCCTTCGTAAACGCCTTGGCCTGCGGCATCTTTACCGATGGCGTGAATGGCTTGAACGTAGTCGTTGTAGTAGCGGTTGGCATCTTCTTCGGTGTATGCGGCTTCACCCAACATATCGAATGAGAAGCGGTAACCCATTTTCTCGCGCTCTTTACCGTTTTGCAGCGCTTCTTCAATGGTTTGGCCGGTTACAAACTGTTTGCCCAACAGGCGCATTGCGTAGTTTACACCTTGACGGATCAGAGGCGCACCACCTTTACTGATTATGCGGCTCAGTGCAGAGCCCATGTTTTTTTCAGAAGTGTTGGTGGTCAGTTTGCCGGTAATCAACAGACCCCATGCAGCCGCGTTAACGAAGAGGGAAGGGCTGTTGTTCAAGTGGCTTTTCCAGTTGCCTTCGGAGATTTTGTCGGCAATCAGGCGGTCGCGGGTTGCATTGTCTGGAATACGCAGCAGGGCTTCGGCCAGACACATCAGTGCAACACCTTCTTCACTGGAGAGAGAGAATTCGTGCATCAAGGCATCTACGCCGCTTGCTTTTGTGCGGCTGGAGCGGACTTGAGTAACCAAACGACGGGCAAGCTCGGAGGCGGCATTGCGTTCTTCGTCGGTCATCTGTGCACGTTGCAACATATCCTGAACGGCCTCGATTTCATCACGGCGGTAGGCATCGGTTACAGCTTGACGCAGAGGAGTTTGTGTTGGAAAAGCGAAGTTAAACATTATTTATGTTCTCCAAAGGTTTTTTTCATGGTTTCAGACGGCCTGAATTAATACTGCTAAAACAGGTATTCTGAAGGATAGTAATATCGTAATAAAATTATGATGCGGATACAAGATGCATCCGCATAAATTGCTGTTTTTTCTGACAAGGCTCAGATTATTTTGAAACAGTTTATTTCATAACACAGACAGACGGCCTGCACTGAATCATGCAGGCCGTCTGAAAACGTCTTATTTAGAGGCGCGGTATTCTGCGTCTGCTTTTTCGAAACGTTCTTGCAATTCGCGTGACGGTTGTTTGTCGATCAGGGAGACCAAAACAATCACGAGAGTACAAATGATGAAGCCGGGAACGATTTCATAAACGGTAGAGAAGCCTGTTTCTTGTGCAGCCAAAGCAGGTTTTTTAATCCACTCAGCCCAAACAACCACAGTCAGCGCGCCAGCAATCATGCCGGAGAGTGCGCCGTAGGCAGTAATGCGTTTCCACAAAACAGACAGGATAACGACCGGACCGAATGCGGCGCCAAAGCCAGCCCATGCATAAGCTACCAAGCCCAATACTTTGCTTTCAGGATCAGAAGCAATCAGGATGGAAATCACGGCGATAGCCAATACCATTACACGGCCAATCCATACCAATTCAGCTTGTTGGGCGTTTTTACGCAGGAAGCCTTTGTAGAAGTCTTCGGTAATCGCGCTGGAGCAAACCAACAATTGGCAAGACAGGGTGGACATTACGGCGGCAAGAATCGCGCTCAAGATGATACCGGCAATCCAAGGGTTGAAGAGCAGGGTAGCCAAAGCGATGAAGATACGTTCGTGGTTGCCGTTCATTTCTTCAACGTGGGCAGGGTTGGCACCGAAGTAAGCGATACCGAAGTAGCCGACAGCCACAGCACCGGCCATACACAGAATCATCCAAGTCATACCGATACGGCGTGCAGAAACCAGAGATTTAGCGCTTTCAGCAGCCATGAAACGGGCCAAAATGTGTGGTTGGCCGAAATAGCCCAAGCCCCAAGCAGCGGTAGAGATAATGCCGATGAAAGTAGTACCGGCAAACAAGCTGCCGTATTCTTTACCGGTAGAAGCGGCAACTTGTTGGATGGCAGCATTCATTTGATCTGCACCGCCCAAACCCAAGTACACCATGATAGGAGTCAGTACCAATGCAAAAATCATCAAAGAAGCTTGCAGGGTATCGGTCCAGCTTACTGCCAAGAAACCGCCCAAGAAAGTGTAGGCGATGGTTGCGCCGGCACCCAGCCACATGGCTTGAGTGTAAGACAGACCGTGGAACAGGCTTTGGAACAGGGTAGCACCGGCTACGATGCCTGAAGCACAGTAAATAGTGAAGAAGAACAAGATAATCAGTGCAGAAACCACTTTCATCAAGTGACCGCCGGCACCGAAGCGGTGGAAGAAGTAATCAGGAAGCGTCAGCGCGTTGTTGGCGTATTCGGTATGTACGCGCAGACGGCCTGCAACCAAAAGCCAGTTGAGGTATGCACCTACAATCAGGCCAATGGCGATCCAAGCTTCATTCAAACCGCTCAGGTAAATGGCACCTGGCAAGCCCATCAAAAGCCAACCTGACATATCGGAAGCACCGGCAGACATCGCGGTCACGAACGGGCCCAAGCTGCGGCCGCCGAGGATGTAGTCGTCGAAGTTTCGTGTTGAAAAATAGGCGGCGAGGCCGATCAGTAATACAGCGACCAGATAGATCGCGAAAGTGATATACATGGGATTCATGTACTTATTCCTCATCTAACTTATAAATACGGGTTTTGAAATTGCAAGCAATTCGTACCCAAACTTTTTTCTAATAAAAATACAGCTTAAAAATCCTGTTTTTCACGAGAGAGTCAGGATAAATTATTTTCAAATACAATAGGATATGTAACCAATCCGCATTAAATTGTAAATAATTAAATTCAGAATACAGTAAATTTTTTGTTTTGCAAAGCACGGAACACGGGCTTTATGAAAAATCGTAGTGCTTTTGAGGGGAAGTCATTTGAAAACAAAAGATTGCAAAAATTATCTTAAATTGGAGAAAAGGAAAGACAATGAAACTATCTTTCCTATAAATGAAACGTTACGCAGAGAGAAAGCGTAATTATGCGACACGAAAAGGCGTTTTCAGACGGCCTGATAATGGCACTACCCCGTATTTCTGATGAATACGGGGTAGCGAGTCAGCTTGAACTAAATAGAAAAATCATCTTTTAACAAATGTTTATAAGCGAAGAGATAGAAAGCGGCAACAAAAGACGATCCGCCGAGGACATTGCCCAAGAAGACGGGAATCATATTGTAGAAAAATTGACCCCAGCTGACATTTGCGCCCGCCCAAATACCGGCCGGAATGATGAACATATTGGCAACAAAGTGTTGGAAGCCGATTAACACGAAGATCATGACCGGAAACCAAGTTGCCAAAATACGGCCTGAAGTATGGCGTGAGCCGAAATAGAACCAAATACCCATGCACACCATCCAGTTACATGCGACAGCGGAAACGAATGCACGGCCAAAGTCCATATTAACTTTGGCTTCGGCGATGGCAATGGTTTTCGCCGCAGCCGCTCCCTCTGCCAGGCCGACATAGTGGCCGAGGAAATAGGCCATGGCAACGGCGCCTGCCAGATTGCCCAAGCTGACGATGAGCCAGTTGCGTACCAGTTTGTAGGTGCTGACGCGGCCGGTCAATCTGCCCAAAGCCATAATCATCATATTGCCTGTTGCCAGCTCGCCGCCGCCGATTAAGATACAAATCAGCGCAATCGGGAACACAGACGCACCCAAAAGGGCGGCCAGGCCGTTCCATTCGGCAGGAATGCCACTGATGACGCGCAGGCAGGCAAGATAGCCGAAGCCGACATAGCCGCCACCTAAAAAACTCAAAATCACCAACATTTTGATGCTGAACTCGGACTTGGCGCAGCTCTTGCCGATGGCTTCCTGCAAAATCTCGTGAGGGTACAAATCTCGTGTATCCATGAGGCTCCCTTAAATTGTAAATATCTTGTTTATCATGAAGATAATAAGTTTGCCTGAGAATGATGCCGGTAGGAAATAACGACTGGTTGTAAGAATAGAAGAGGGGGTTATATATTGAAGCGGCTAAGGCTGCAGCTGACTTTTTTAAGAAAGATAAGTTGAGGCGTTGAGATATTGGTGTGTTAAAAACTTAAAAGGCCGTCTGAAAAGTTGCTTTCAGACGGCCTTTGGATTTGCTTGGGTAATGAGAACTACAAGCGCGTTACGCTTAAAACGCCTTTGATGTCGCCCAAACTGGCTAATACGCGTGGCAGGTCATTGACTTGGCGGACTTCAAGGGTAAAGCGCATACTGGCTTCCAAATCGCGCGATTGGGTTTGCACTGCGGTAACGTTGAGTTTATGACGCGCCAGCGCATCCGAAACGTCACGCAGCAAACCGGAGCGGTCTTGGGCGCGGATTTCAACATCGACGGCAAACACTTGTCCTTCTTGCAAGGCTGCCCAGCTTGCATTCAACACTTTTTCAGGAGACTGTTCGGCAAGGTGGCGGAAAGAAGGGCAGGTGTTGCGGTGGACGGAAATGCCGCGGTCGCGCGTAACGAAACCGATAATGTCGTCCGGAGGTGCCGGTTTGCAACATTTGGCAAGCGTGGTCATCAGGCCTTCTTCGCCGTCAATCAAAATGCCGTTTTTACCGCCTTTTTTGATTTTGGACTGCTTGACGATATTGGTTTCATCAATCGGTACGGGAGGCGGTTCATTTAGCGCGCCGCAGGCTTTGTGGATGGCGCGGTTGGAAACTTCGCCCTGACCGATGGCTGTATAGAGTTCGTCGGTTTTTTTGAAGCCGAGTTTTTCCGCCAACGCTTGAAGATTGGGTTTGGGGAAGATTTTTGACAACTGTTTGTCCAACTGGGCGCGGCCTTCTTCGCGCACGGTATCCGCATTTTGCTGGCGGATGTAGGCACGGATTTTGCTGATGGCGCGGTTGGATTTGACCCAGCCTTCGTAGAGCCAGTTGACGGAAGGATTTCCCTCTTTGGCGGTAATGATTTCAACGCGTTGTCCGTTTTCCAAAGGTGTGGACAGCGGTACGATTTGTCCTTCGACTTTTGCGCCGCGACAACGGTCGCCCACGCTGCTGTGCAAGGCGTAGGCGAAGTCGATGGGGGTTGCGCCCGTGGGCAGGGAGAGGACTTTGCCGTGCGGGGTCAGGACGTAAATCGTATCGTTGAAAAGCTCGGTTTTGAAGGCGGCGGCGAGGTCTTCCTTGCCGCTTTCCGCCATGTTTTCGCGCCAGTCCAAGAGTTGGCGCAACCAGGCGATTTTCTGTTCGTAGGCGGAATCGCCCTTGCCGCCCTCTTTATAACGCCAGTGGGCGGCGACACCGAATTCGTTGAATTGGTGCATATCGAAGGTGCGGATTTGCACTTCCACGCCTTTGTCTTCCGGGCCGACGATGACGGTGTGCAAACTTTTATAGCCGTTGCCTTTCGGGTTGGCGATATAGTCGTCGAACTCGCCCGGAATCGGCTGCCAGAGGCTGTGGACAATGCCCAACGTGGTATAACACTCTGGAATGGTGTCCACCAAAATTCGTACGGCGCGGATGTCGAACAGGCCGTCGAAAGTGAGCTTTTTCTTTACCATTTTTTTGTAAATGGAGTAGATGTGCTTCGGTCTTCCGGCAACTTCAAAATGAATATTGTATTTTTTCAGTTCCGTACGCAGGATATTGAGGAAGTTTTCGATATATTCGAGGCGCTCGGTTCGTTTTTCGTCCAAAAGCAGGGCGATTTCGCGATATTTTTCCGGCTCTTGATGACGGAAGCCCAAATCTTCGAGCTGCCATTTGAGTTGCCACACGCCCAAGCGGTTGGCGAGCGGGGCAAAAATGTCGAGGGTTTCTTTGGCGACGGCGCGTTTTTCCGGATTGTCGGGAACGTTGCTTAAGAATTGGAGGGTGCGCGTACGCATTGCCAGCTTGATCAGGACGACGCGGATGTCGGTAACCATCGCCAACAGCATTTTGCGCATGGTTTCGGCCTGTTGGCCGCGTTCTTCCGGCGTGGCAAGGCTGTCCACGCGTGCGAATTGGGTCAGTTTTTGTACTTCGTCTACGCCTTTGACCAGCTCGCAAACGGTGCTGTTGCAGCGTTCGGCAATCAATTCTTGCCAAGTGGGAACGTATTTGCCGATGTCGGACAAAATCGTAGCCGCCACGGCATCGGGCAATAAGTCGAGTTCGCTGACGATTTGCATCGAGCCGAGAAAATGTTCCATTAAAGGCTCGCCGTAAGTCGTTAGGGCATCGGCAGGATAATGTTCTTTAGCTAAGTCAAAGGCCGTCTGAATCAGGTTTTTATCGGAATCGGGCAGCGCGGCAACATAGCCGTCGAACCAAGCGAGGAGGCCTTCCAGCGTTGCACTCGATGTTTGGGGCGTTTGGCGAATAGTGGTCATGGCGTGCGTTTTTTTCTTTGTGATAAAAACGTTGCTATTGTAACAGTTTATTGCCGGCAGCCCTAGATTTGTATGCGAATGTGGCACTATGTTTCAGGACACCTTGTTTCAGACGGCTTTGGGTGTTATGGTTAACCGTTTTGAAATTTTAAGGAGTATTTCGATGAAACTGTATATTTACGACCATTGCCCGTTTTGCGTCCGTGCGCGGATGATTTACGGTTTGCGCGATGTGGAGGTGGAAGAGGTTGTTTTGGCAAACGATGACGAAGCTACGCCGATTGGTATGATTGGCTCAAAACAAGTGCCGATTTTGCAAAAAGAAGACGGTTCGTTTATGGGCGAAAGTTTGGATATTGTCCGTTACATCGATCAAGGCCGTCTGAAAGAAGAAGTTCGTCCCGAGGTTCAGGCTTGGTTGGACAAAGTGGGCGAATACAATAACAAATTGGTACAGCCGCGCATGGTTAAAATCGGCCTGCCCGAATTTGAGACCGATGAAGCGAAAAAATACTTTATCGACAAAAAAGAGAGAAGTATCGGCAATTTCGAGACTAATCTGAACAAAACGGCGCAATATTTGGAGCGTCTGCATCAAGACTTGGCCGAACTGGAAGCGCTGGTGTGCGAAGGCGAGGGCTTGGGCGGTGAAATCAGTTTGGAAGATATCCTGACTTTCCCTATTTTGCGCAATCTGACCGTTGTGCGCGGTATTCAATGGCCGCAAAAATTGATGGATTATTTGTTGGCGATGAGTGAGCGTTCCGGCGTGGCTTTGTATTTTGACCGCGCGTTGTAATGAATGTTTGAAACATAAAAAAAGGCCGTCTGAACATCTTTCAGACGGCCTTTTATTTAATAAGCAATTGTATCGGCAACCTGTGACAAACCGTTTTCCAACGATTCGAGCATGGCAGTATAGCCGTCGCCTTGTTGCGGCGTGACGGCGTTAAACGGTTTGCTGCGTCCGTCCGGCCATTGTGCATAACCGCTGATGGTGGTCTGCCCCTGATAGCTGCCTTGGAAGGCTTCGATATAGATTTTCAGGGTTTGGCTGCTTTGGCTGCGTGAAGCAGGCACAAAGGTGCGATGTGGATTGAGGCGGTTGAGCTTGTTGCTGAGGTTTGCTGCCAACGCGCCATCGAGCGGTGCCGCCCAAAGGTGGTTTTTCGCCAGATTCACATGATAGGCATCGGTTTGGTAAACGAGGCCGCCGTTGGCAAGCGGTTCGGCAAGGTTGACTTTAACCGCAATTTCGCTGCCATGCGTAGCAGGTCGGATATACTGGCTGTCGGGCAGAACGAAATATTGTGTGCTTTGCGCAGTGCCACAGGCGGCAAGCGTCAGGGCGGCGGCAATCGGGAAGAGGCGCATTATCGGCTTCCTTTCGGTATAGGGTCTTTGCTGCTGCTGTTGAAAATCAGCGCGTTGGGTTTTTCTTTCAAAGTATTAATCACGGGTTGAACGTCTTTTAAGGTTTTGTCCAAACTTTGCAGCGTATTTTGTACGTCGCCGTAGATAGGCGATTGAGGTGATACGCCTTGCAGGGTTTGGCGCAATTCTTTTAGGGTTTGGTTCAACTCGTTCGGAATGTTTTGTGTCTGCGGTTTGCCGACCAGTTTGTCGATGGAGCTTAGGGCGGCATTGGCAGATTTGAGTGTGGACTTGAGCTCGGCAAGCGAACCGTTCAAGCCGGCAACGGTTTTATCCAATGGCAGATTATTGAACTTGTCTAACAAATCAGCCACTTTTGCCTGCAAATCGTCCAAACCGCCGCCTTGGGTTGCGATAACGGTATCGCCTGCATAAACGGTATGCGGTCGCAGCTTAGGCGAGGTAGAAGGCTGATCGTTCAACTCAATCATTTTGCTGCCGGTCAGCAGGTTGTTGCTGGAGATGGTGGCAGTCAGGCCTTTGTTTAAGGCCGTCTGAAATTGTTGTTTCCAATGTTCTTTGCTTTGTTCGTCCGCATTGATTTCCAAACGGGAAGGCTCGATGCGGATTCGCACGGGAATCCAACCGTTTTCAAACAAGTGCAGGCTGTCGTTGCGGTCGAAATAAGGGACATCGGAAACCACGCCGACATTCAGGCCTTTGTATTCGACAGGCGAACCGGCAGACAGGCCGCGGACGGATTGTTTGAAAAATGCGGTGTAGTACAGCGAGCGGTCGTCAGGCAGGTTGGCAACTTCGCTGCGGCTGTCGTAAAGCGTGAAGCTATCCTCGCTTTTAACGTTTTTGCTGTCGCTTGTTTTAGGCGAGTCAAAGGAAATCGCGCCGGACAGCAGGGCAGGCAGAGGGGCGGAGTTGAGTTTGACGCCGCTGCCCGTGGTTTCGATATTAATGCCGCTTTCCAGCCAGAAACGGCTGGCGGAATTAATCAGTTTGTCGTTAGGGCTTTGGATGAAGATAGTGTAATGCACGCTTTGGTCGGACGGGTCGAAATGTGCGCTTTCTACTTGGCCGACCATAAAGTTTTCATACAAAACAGGGCTGCTGACGTTGAGGATGCGGTCGTTTTTACCGATCAAATTCAGGCGCAGGCCGCTTTGACCGATGGCGGCAATCGGCGGAATGTCTTGGACGACAAATACATCTTTGGTTTCTTGGCTTTTACCCGGTGTAAATGCAATATATGAGCCGGAAAGTAAGGTTCCCAAGCCGGTAACGCCGCTTTGGTCGATACGCGGTTTGACCACCCAAAATTGGGTATCGCTGCGGATAAGGTCTTTGGCATCCGCGCTGAGCTGTGCAGTGACTTCCACGCCTTTTTGGTCGTCGCGCAATTTGATGCGGGTAACGCGTCCGACATCGACGTTCAACACTTTAATAACGGTGTTGTTGACCTCGATGCCTTCGGCGCTGTCCATCAACAGCGTAACGACAGGGCCGCGGTTGCGGATGTCTTTAACCAAAAGCCAGCCGCCGGCAATCAGCGCAATCAGCGGAATCAGCCACACGATAGACGTGAAGACATTGGTTTTCTTGACACGTGCCGGGGCGTGATAATTGGGTGAAGAATCTTGTTTTTTCATTGTGTTAAGGTCTGGTCAGAATCAAGGCCGTCTGAAAGCTGCTGTTGCTTGTCCCAAATCAGACGGGGATCGAAATAATAGGCCGAAAGCATGGTCAAAATAACGACCAGGCAGAAGTAAATCGCCGCACCACCTGGCACGACGCGCGCCATATTGGTGTGGAACGAACTCATCAAAATAATAATCACAAAAATATCAATCATCGACCAGCGGCCGATGGATTCGGTAATCCGATACAAAACCGACATCTTGTCCGCGCTCATCACGGGTTTGAAGTATGCGGAATAAATCAAAACCGCCATCGCAATAATCTTCAAAACCGGCAGCATAATACTGGCACTAAAGATAATCACAGCAATCAATCGGTCGCCGTCGTCCCACATATAAACAATGCCGTTGAAAATCGTATTGATCTCCAAAGCTGTCGGGTTGGACGAAATCATAATCGGCAGGATGTTGGCAGGGAAATACAGGATAAACGCTGCGACTAAAAACGCTAGCGAAATGCTCAGGCTTTTCGGGCGGCGACGGTATAAGTCCGCACCGCATACGCCGCAAGGCTGCTCGTCTTTATTGCGGAAATACAGGCAACGGCTGCAACAGATTTTGTCTTCAGTGGCCGTCTGAACCGCATGGCCGCCGGTTAAACGGTGAATCTTATAATAAACCCAATGCTGCGGAATCGATACCGAAGTCCGAATCAGCATGACCGACAACGGAAACATCAGATAAAACGCCGAGCCGAATTCTACCGTAGCAACGGACGAGAGCTTGATATACGCCACCAGAGTGGAAATAAAAAACACATCCACCATAATCCAATGACGCAGCCGCACCAATACACGCGTTGCAAAGCGCAGCGCAGGGTAGGCCTTTTCGCGTATCAAAGCCGTATAAACATAAAGGCAGAGCAGTAAAAACAGTAAGGGCGCGCCGAAGGTGAGGATAAACATCACTTCCGCCAGAAAACCATAATCCAGCGAAATCAAAAGTCGCATCATTTGCGGCAACGACAAAATCGATGTCACGCCGAACAAATCGACGCGGATATACACCATATTGTACGCGAATGCCATCAGAATCAAGGTTGTCAGCGCATAGGCAATCGGCGCGATATACGGATTGTTTTCCACTTCCACGATTTCATGGTTGCACACCGGACAATGCGCTTCCTGCCCCTGACGCAGGCGCGGAATATCCATACGGCAGCCGCAATCCGGGCATTCCACCGTATGTGCAGGCAGCGTCGCATCAGGAAGATAAGACTTGTAGCGCCACCAGCGATGGTAGGCAGGAATCCGTTTCATGGTTCGGCAGGGGGTAAAGAAGGTGCAAAGAGTGTCGCATTATAAAGGAAAACAGAAGGATAGCCCAAATTTAGGTTGATATTTGATTGAATGGCGGCTGTTTAATAAGGTTTGGGCCGTCTGAAAAGTTTGAAAAGACTTTGGAAGATTATTGCTATGGGCTGTTAAATTTTATTAATAGGTCTTAGTTTGGTTTATTGTCATTAGGATAAAAATGAGATATATTTTCAGTCTTTAAAAACATGATTAGCCTTGTAGATTTGTGGAAGGTGCGTGGTCAACGAACCTGAAGCAGGTTAAAAGTTATCTTCTTTGTTTTTAAAACGATTCTTTTCAAATCAGACGGTATTTTTAACCATAAAAGCCGTCTGAAATCATTAGTCTCTTAATTCAAAGGAAACATTATGAGTGAAACCCAAGAGCTGACTTTCGCCAAACGCTTGAAAGAGCAAACCACGACAACGCACGACAGCGTTGATAACTTGGTTATGTCCGTTCAACCTTTTTCCAGCAAAGAAAACTACATCAAATTCTTGAAACTTCAATCTGTTTTCCACAAGGCTGTTGACCATATCTATAAAGATGCCGAATTGAATAAAGCCATTCCAGAGCTTGAATACATGGCGCGTTACGATGCCGTGACTCAAGACTTGAAAGACTTGGGCGAAGAGCCTTACAAATTTGACAAAGAATTGCCACACGAAACCGGCAATAAAGCCATCGGCTGGCTGTATTGTGCAGAAGGTTCTAATTTGGGTGCAGCGTTCTTGTTTAAACACGCTCAAAAACTCGAATACACCGGCGAATTCGGCGCACGCCACCTGGCTCCGCATCCGAACGGCCGCGGCAAACACTGGCGCGCTTTTGTCGAGCATCTGAATGCTTTGAACTTGACTCCTGAAGCCGAGGCGGAAGCCATTCAAGGTGCGCGCGAAGCATTTGCTTTCTATAAAGTGATTTTGCGCGAAACCTTCGGTTTGCCGGAAGGTGCAGAAGCGCCTGAAGGTATGACACCGCACAGACTCTAAAAAATAATTAAATCAAACAGACAAGGTCTCGGCGTAGATGTTTGCAGGGGCCTTTAATTACACTACAAAGTTTTGTTTGAACGGGTTGCTGTCTTATACCTACTCAGATTTGATTCTCCTTTAAAAATTCCATTCACCACCTAATGACCATTGATGAATATTACGCATTGCATATGGTGCATTGCTACGGGTGTGACTATAACTATAATTCAAAGTAGGGGTAATGCCTTTATAAGATAATTTGTTGTGACTAAGGCTGATAGAGAGGGAGCGCTCCCGGTTGCGTTGCGACTCCGTACCGAATGCCATAATGCCTTTATAGCGACGGTTGGCAAATGAAGCGGTAAGTCTGCTGTTAAGCCCGCCTAAAACCTGCCATTGCTGTATCCAACCTATATTGAAACCGTTGCGGTGGTAGGCCGCATTGTTGACGGTATTACGTATGTTTTTGTTTTCAGGAACAAAGCGGTTGTATTGCCAACCGCCGAACAGGGTCGTACTGCCGAAACGGCGCGCTAGGGAAAGATAAGTACTGTCGTGCCAACCATCGTTGCGCAGTGCACGATCAGTTTCCCGATAGTTTTGGCGGTAGCGCTCCAGCGAGTAATAAAGTTGTGTTGCGTTACCGAGATTGACCATATGCGAAAGCTGTACGCCAACACCGTGTGCCAGCATATACGGCGCGGCGCGACGGTTATTTTCTTTTTTGCTGTCAAACTCGCTGCTGCCTGCCAACTGTGCCTGATAAAACGGTAAAACGCTGATGGTTTGTTTGCCATCCTTGCGCTGCCATCCCAAATAAGCCCTGCCGAACGCATCGTCGTAAGCCGATTGACGGTCGAAAAAATAGCTTGTGCCGCTGAGGTTGGTACGGAATTTGATGGCGTGATGCCCATACAATGGGGTGAGTTTTTCGGTGTTCAATTCGTAATTCAAGCCGTTGGCACTGACAGGTAAGGTAACACTGCATGCGGTTTGCCCCCTTGTTTCGATGCAATAACGCGGAGCAGCGTTGTTGGCATTATCGTTATGCACGGGGCTGATTCCGCCAGACCATTTCCATTCTGTCTGCCGTTTGATGGCTTCTTGAAAATGTTTGACATTTTCCAAAACGGGGGCAGGTATATCGCGTTGCGCGGCATGACGAAAATGCATCGTTGCCTCACCCAAACGATGGTCCTGAAACTCTGCAGCTGCCAAATCCAATAATATGCGGTCGTCTGAAACGTCAGATTCATAAAGGGTACGATAACGTTCGACCGCTTCGGAATTTCGTCCTTTCAACTTTGCCAGCAAAGCATCGGCACGCGCAATCAGTTTGGGATTGTGGTTGGGCTGTTTGCGGTAAAGGGCAACAAGCGAGGAAACCAGATCTGCGCTATTGCCGTTAAGTGCTTGAACTAACGCGTCCTCAAGAATATGCGGGTTTGACGCTAAAAAATCATCGTTAATCAGAGTCGGTCTGCCTATATTCTCATTCTTTTCAGACGACCTTTCTTCCTCAGATAAAATATCTAACCATTGTTTCTGTTGTACTTGTACAGCAGTATTCTGAGAAGAAATATTCTGCCGAACACCCTCTTCGGGAAATTCAGCAAAGACTACTGACGGCAATAGGTAGCACAAAGAAGCTGAGACAATTTTTTGTTTTATTTTTAGCATTTAAAGTCATCCGAAATATATGTATATATTGCAGGGCAAACCGTTTCTAATAAGGGATTTGCTCTTATCATAAAACTGCCTGAGGCATCTCAGGTAATTTTATTTTTTGCATAAAAAATACAGATTCGTATTTAGATTTATCATTATAACGGCAAATTTACGAAATATATATAACTTATTTATTTTTATAGGATTATAAATTACGTAAATATATTTAACAGAGAGAGGATAGCATAAAGATTCACCCTAACTACTGAATAGAGAAAATATTAGTATTGCTAAAATAAAATATTTGTTACACAATATTTCATATTATTAGTAATACTTATCATTATTGTATTTGAGAAGCTTGTATTTAGAGAGATTGGTTATGAAAATTAATGTATTTATAGTACCCATTGCAACTACCTTTATTTTGACTGCATGTGCAGGTGGAGGTGCATCTGAGCCCAAAGTTCCCGTTGCTATTCCGACAGCGCAACCTATCGCCAATGTTAAGTTGAGTGATGAAAGCAGTGCGATACAGACCATCAATACCCTTTCCGGTAAAGGCGGCAGTCTGCGTGAAGCGGAACTCGAAGTGAAAACATCATGGGGCTACAGCTATACCGATAAACAATATGTCTATCAAACCCCTTCTGGTAACTATTACAACATTAGTTCATATTCTGATCCGATTGTCCCATCATATTCCAGCCCATCTTATGCCCTTCGTACCCGCCATGAAGGACAACCTTTATCTGAAGGTGGCAAACTATTTGTCTGTTGCAGTAGTTCGGGACAGTTCACCAATGCCCCTGCAACCAAACATGATCACCTTAAATTTGGCGCATGGATAAGTTCAGACGGTACGGCAGACCTGTTTGTCGGCGGCAAACCTGTCGGAACGGCAAAACCGTCTTATTACACTCCGTCAGACAGTACTGTGGCAAAAGGCAAGACCACATACGAAGTTTGGGCAGTCCGCGTCCGCAACGGCAATATCGTTACCTCAACCTACGATCCAGGCAAATCCTCCGGGTTGTCTGAAAAAAACACGCCCAAACTTTCACTGCTGACAGCCAATTTCAACACCAACAAACTCGGCGGCACGATTTTAGGTAATGCGGATTACGGTCCGGACGTTGTGATGAAAGATGTAGGCATCAATGGCGTTGATTTCTCAGGTACTGCCGAATCCGATGGTAAAAACGGCAAAGTCGAAGGGAAATTCTTCGGTCAGTTCAATAGTGGTTATAAAACAGAAGTCAGCATAGGCGGCAAAGTAACCTTCGATGCTGACAAATCGTTAGATACTGTATTTGGCGGCGTAGAAAATTCATCAGACCGCAATACGACAGATACAAGTTTGACACCTGTCAGCAAGTAACCGCACATCAAGCATTCCAATAATAGATAATCAATATATATTAAGAGGCAAAAAATGTCCTTCCATTTTAAACCTGTACTGCTGGCAGCTATTGTCAGCCAAACTTTCCCTGCCTTCGCTGCCGATCCTATTCCTCAAGCTTATCAGGAGTTGAATGAAGTCAAAGTCATTGGCGGCCGCAAAGTACAAAAACTTGGTGAAGAAAAAATCCGCCGTCAGGCTTTGGATAAACAAATGGTCTCCGATGAAAGCGACTTGGTGCGCTACGATCCGGGCATCAGCGTCGTTGAAGGCGGACGCTCCGGTTCTAACGGTTTTACCATACGCGGTGTCGATAAAGACCGCGTTGCCATCAACGTGGACGGACTGGCACAAGCAGAAAGCAGGTCGTCTGAAGCATTCCAAGAGTTGTTCGGCGCATACGGCAACTTCAATGCCAACCGCAACACTTCCGAACCCGAAAATTTCTCGGAAGTAACCCTCACCAAAGGTGCGGACTCGCTCAAATCCGGCAGTGGTGCATTGGGCGGTGCCGTCAACTATAAAACCAAATCCGCAAGCGACTATATTTCCGAAGAAAAACCCTACCACTTAGGCATTAAAGGCGGCTATATCGGACGCAACAGCCAAAAATTCAGCAGCATAACCGCCGCAGGCACTTGGTTGGGACTGGACGCATTGATGGTCTACACCCGCCGTTTCGGTAAAGAAACCAAAAACAACAGCGACGCTGCCGATACCGTCATCACCGACAACAAACAAAGCTGGAACCCGAATGCCGGCAGCACCAACTACGGCAGCCGCGGCGTAGCCCGCAGCAAACCCGATCCACAAGATTGGGTAAACAAAAGCACCTTATTCAAACTGGGTTACAACTTCAACGATAAAAACCGTATCGGTTGGATTTACGAGGATTCACGCACCGATCGCACGACGACTGAATTATCCAATATGTGGGCGGCAAACTGGAAAGGTGAGGCTCTGGGCGATACCCGTTCCCGTCAAGATATTTCCTACCGCAAACGCATCGGTTTCGAATACAAAAACCAACTTGACAAAGGACCATGGGATAACCTTAACCTGCGTTACGACCGTCAAACCATCGACATGAGTACCTGGACTTGGGACTTGCCGACCGATTACGCCCAAAACGGTATCAACAGCGACGTATACCATATGTTCCGCAACATCCGTCAAAAGACCATACAATATGGTGCCGATGCCGAAAAACAAATCGACTTCTCCAAATCGGTATGGGCAATGCAATACGGATTGGGTGGTTCCCAAAACGACAACGGCAATAGAGATCATAGCTATTGGGTACGCCTATACGACCCGAAATATCAAACGTCCAACAACCAAGAATTGACTATGCTGGTCGAAAGCTCCTCCAAAAACCGTTTTGCCTACTGGAACAACACCTTCCAATTCGGCGACAGCAGCCAATACCGCCTCAATGCCGGGCTTCGCTACGACAACAGCAGCAGCAAAGCCAAGGACAACCCCAACTATACCCCTGCCATCCGCGGTCAAATTCCCTATCTTGGCAGCGAGCGTAAACACAGCGGTTTCAGCTATGGCTTAGGATTAGACTGGAAATTCACTCCGCATTTGAATCTTCTGGCGAAATACAGTACAGGCTTCCGCGCGCCGACTTCGGACGAAACCTGGCTATTGTTCCCGCATCCTGACTTCTACCTTAAAGCAAACCCTAACCTTAAGGCAGAAACCGCCAAAAACTTCGAGCTGGGACTTGCCGGCAGTGGCAAAGCCGGAAACTTTAAACTCTCCGGCTTCCAAACCCGCTACCGCAACTTTATCGAGCTGACCTACATGGGCGTGTCCTCAGACAACCCCAACAGCCCTAATTATGCGCCGATTTCCGACGGTACCGCATTGGTCAGCTCACCCGTTTGGCAAAACCAAAACCGTTCCTCCGCATGGGTGAAAGGTTTGGAATTTAACGGCACATGGAACCTCGACAGCATCGGTTTGCCGCAAGGTACGCACGCAGGTGTCAATGTCAGCTACATCAAAGGCAAAGCCAAACAGACCAACGAACAGGAAACCCCAATTAACGCACTTTCGCCGTGGTCTGCCGTTTACAATCTGGGCTACGACGCTCCTTCCAAACGCTGGGGTATCAATGCGTACCTGACACACACTGCAGCTAAAAAACCGTCTGACACCGTTCACAGCAGTGATGATTTGAACAACCCATGGCCGTTTGCCAAACATAGCAAAGCCTATACGCTTTTCGATCTGACTGGTTACGTCAACTTGGGCAAATACTTCACTGTGCGCGCCGGTGCTTATAACATCGGTAACAAAAAATATTACACTTGGGAATCTCTACGTAGTATCCGTGAATTTGGTACAGTTAATCGTGTCGATAATAAGACACATGCAGGTATAGAGCGTTTCTCTTCACCAGGAAGAAGTTACAACTTTACACTTGAAGCCAAGTTCTAAGGTAATTAGAACAGAAAGGAAGGTTGGTAAAGCTACAGCACCACCAACGGCGTTGACCGCGATGGCAAAGGCTTAGATCGCTACCGTGCCCAGGTCGCAACTATGCCGTGTCTTTGGAATGGAAATTCTAAGCAGTTAACGGATAGCTAAAGGCCGTCTGAAAGTTTTAATGACTTTCAGACGGCCTTTTTTATTTACAGCGAAATCCTTAATCGGATAACAACGGTTGCTGCCGAACAATCGCGCGGATGATGGCGCGGTTGGGGTGTAGCGCGGTTCTCAGCCTTTGCGATAGCGGATGCGGCAAGCCGAGTATTTCGGCTGCAATGGTGGCGGCGCAGATGGGGGCTGTCGCCAGTCCGCGCGTGCCGTGTGCCGTATTGATGTAGGCATTGGGCAGGTAAGGGCAGGGGATATTGTCGAGGCGGTAGTTTTTGTCCAATGCCAGCTTGGCGTAAGCGGACTGCATGGCGGTGATGTCGCCGAGCGCGCCGACAACGGGTAAGTGGTCGAGGCTGTCGCAACGTAGGGCGGCATGGCCTTGTGTGTCGAGAAGGCCGTCTGAAAACGAATCTCGCTCAAACAGGGATTGTGCCAATGGCGGATTGAGCTGTTGCAGGGCGGCGCGGTTTTCGGTTTCTTCGTGCGGATACCAAGTTTCATCGTTGCTGTTGAGGATAAATGTCGCGCCGTAGCAGTGGCGGCCTTGCCAGCTTGGACTGATGTAGCTTTCGCCGGAAATGGCGCAACGCAGTTTTTGTGAAAACGGGCTGGCGGATACAACGCCGGTTTGTCCGCGGATTTGGCGGAAAGGCAGGGCGGAGACGTTGGTGTCGGCGGCAGTCGGGCTGTGCGCGCCCATACAGTAAACGATATGGCTGGCGTTGAAATGCGCGTCCAGCGTGTGTGCCGTCCATTGTGTGCCGTCATGTGATACTGCGGTCAGCGGCGAATGTTCGTGCAACTCAATCAGCGGATGATTCAATAAGGTATGCACGACGGCGGGCGGATTCAGCCATACGCCTTGCGGCCAGTAAAGGCCGTCTGAAAATACGTCTATGCCTGCGATGGACGCAGCCTCTTCGGCAGATACGCTGCGGTAGAGGTGTTTATGCTGGTGTTGCAAACCCAAGGCCTGATTGCGTTTGCGTTCGCTGTCGTCAAAATTCAAATGCAATACGCCGTCGCCGCCCCATACGTCGGAGTCGGACAGCAAGTCTTCCAGCAATCGGCGCGTGTAGCCGTAGCCTGTCAGCAGCAGTTCGGTTTGTTCGGTATCGTGTGGCGAGATTTTGGCGTAGAGCAAGCCTTGGCGGTTGCCGCTGCCTGCCTGCGCCGCTTTACCGGCCTCCAAAACCGTAACGCGTACGCCGTGTTCAGCCAGTTTGCGCGCGGTCGCCGCGCCGGCAATGCCTGCGCCGATAATCAGGATGTGTTCGGGCGCGGCTTGATGTTCGGGCCGTCTGAACCAAGGTTTTAGAGGAATAGGGGCGGATTGGGGTATGGCTTCGGTTTGCCATTCGATATGAGGGAAATGTTCGTGTAAGCGGTCGGCGCGGTGTGGCGGAACTAGCCAGAGATGCACATCAGACAATAGATTTTCTAAAACATTGACGCTGTTGAACTGAAGGCATTTCATGGCTTGAGCAAGACGGTTGTTCAGACGGCCTTCAAGCTCGGAGGGATGATTCGACAGCGGAAAATCGGGAATACGGTTTTCAGGCAGGCAGATAATCAAATAAAGCGGTACGGTATGTTGTTCGATTGCGCGGCAAAGGGTAGCAAGGGAAGGCGTGGTGTTCCAAGCAAGGTAGGTCATGATGAAAGGCCGTCTGAAAAAAGAGGCTTTATTGTAACGCGGTTTGCGCGGATAGAATATCCGAACGGGTTTTGAGAGAATCGCATGATATTTTGATTTCCAATTGATTTTCATACAGGAATTTTATGCGCCGTCTTTTGTTGTGCCTTCTCGCTTCCGGCTTGCCCATTGCTTGCTCGTCCGCGCCGCCGGATAAAGGCAGCAAAGCCGTTCAGTCCGAACGCTGGGCAGCCCCCGTCAAACACGATGCTAACCTTTATCGTATCGACGACAAGCTTTACCGCAGCGAGCAGCCTGTTGCCGAAGATAGCGAAGCCATCGTCAAACTGGGCATTCAAAGCGTGATCAACTTGCGCTTTTTCGATCGCAACGATGACGACCATTTGAAAGCGTATGGTTTGACCTTGCTAAACCGTCCGTTGCTGTCATGGAGCATTAAGCCGAAAGAGATTGCGGAAATCCTATACCTGATTGAAAAACAACAGCAAAACGGCGCAGTGCTTATCCATTGTTATCACGGCGCAGACCGTACCGGTTTGATTGCCGGAATGTACCGCATCATTTATCAAGGCTGGCCGGTGGAAGAAGCAAAAGCCGAAATGCAACATGGGCCTTACGGTTATCACAGCATTTGGAAAAACATTGCCAACCTGTTTACCGAAGAGAAAGTCAAGCAGGTTAAAATGCACTTGGAAGCCTTGCGCAAACGCGGTTAACACTAAGATTTAAATCATAAAAGGCCGTCTGAAAGAACAAATCTTTCAGACGGCCTTTTAAATGGCAGATTGCTTAAATCACAAAATCCGTAGTCGATAATTGAATGTTTTGATCCATATCGGCAGACGGGGTTTTGGACGAGCGGCCAACCGGTTTGGCCGGTACGCCGACAACGGTAATCGAAGACGGTACATCGGCAACCACCACGCTGCCTGCGCCGATTTTGGCGTTTTCGCCGATGCGGATGTTGCCCAAAATTGAGGCATTCGCACCAATCATCACGCCATTGCCGATTTTCGGGTGGCGGTCGCCGCTTTCTTTGCCCGAACCGCCCAGCGTTACGCCGTGGAGGATGGAAATATTGTTGCCCAAGACGGCGGTTTCGCCGGCCACAAAACCGGTGGCATGGTCGAGCATCAGGCCGTGACCGAAACGGGCTGCCGGGTGAATGTCGACACCGAAGACTTCCGACATGCGGTTTTGCAGGAAATACGCCAGCGTTTTACGGCCGTTTTGATAGAGCCAGTGGTTGATACGGTGTGCCTGTACGGCGTGGAAGCCTTTGAAATACAACAGTGGCAGCGAATATTCGTCACAAGCCGGGTCGCGCTCATAAATGGCTTTCAAGTCGGCCTCGACACATTTGCTGATGCGGGTGTCCACGCTCAAAGCTTGCTGATAGATTTCAAACAGCGCGCGCACATCCATAATCGGGCTACCCAGTTTGCTGGAAAGATGGTAGGCAAGTACCGAATCGAGCGAATCGTGGCGCAACACGGTTTGATGCAGGAAGCTTGCCAGCATCGGTTCGGTCGCGGCTGCGGCTTCGGTTTCTTCGCGGATGGTGAGCCATAGATTAAAATCGGTTGAATTCAAATGGTCTTTTTTCATATTCGAGGCCGTCTGAAGAATAAAATCAGATGGCTATCTTACCGTTTTCCAACGTCTTTTAACAAGGTATTTGATAATCGGTATTCAAATGCTTGAAGTTTTTTCAGACGGCCTTATATATGAAACATCAAATATCAACACGCTAAAAGGATGTCAGAAATGACGGATCGTAACGAACAACACCAAAACGAAGCTGAAGAAGCGGCAGCCGTAGAAACTGCTGAAGCAGTTGAAACCGAACAAGCCGAAGTACAAGCCGAGCCGACTTACGAAGATCTGCAGGCGCGTATTGCCGAGTTGGAAGGCCAGCTCAAAGACAGCGAGCTGCGCGGTTTGGCAAACGAGCAAAACCTGCGCCGCCGCCATCAGCAAGAAATCGCTGATACCCATAAATTCGCCGGACAAAAATTTGCGGCCGAAATGCTGCCTGTCAAAGACTACCTTGAAATGGCGCTGCTCGACCAAAGCGGTAATTTCGATGCCCTGAAAATGGGCGTGCAAATGACTTTGAACGAGTTGCAAAAAGCGTTTGATGCTACCCATATTAAAGAAGTCAATCCTCAGGCAGGTGAGAAACTTGATCCGCATTACCACCAAGCCATGCAGACAGTGGTTAGCGAGCAAGAGCCGAACACCATCGTCAGCGTGATGAAAAAAGGCTACACATTATCTGACCGCGTTTTGCGCCCTGCGATGGTTGTCGTGGCGAAAAAAGAAGATTGAAGGCACCGCTTGATAAAGTTTATCAAGCATAAAATCTTCAGACGGCCTTATCCGGTTTCAAAGCCTGATGTTCCGCTATTGGAAAATCATTCCGATAAACCGGAATCGGAAAATTAAAACCGGCCGTCTGAAAAAAGAATAAACGGCTTGTGGATAAATAAATCAAGTGATTGAATTTAATTTGAAAAAAAATTCAAATTAAGCCTTGAAAAAAAATGAAGCAACCTTATTTACAAGCCATCGGAACGAAATGTTCCACAGGATTATTAATTTAGAAAAGTTTATTTATTAGGAGCAACATAATATGGCAAAAGTAATCGGTATTGACTTAGGTACAACCAACTCTTGTTTGGCCATTTCTGAAAACGGTCAAACCAAAGTGATCGAAAATGCAGAAGGTGCACGCACCACTCCTTCCGTTATCGCTTATCTGGACGGCGGCGAAATCCTCGTCGGCGCGCCTGCAAAACGCCAAGCGGTAACCAATGCTAAAAACACCATTTACGCCGCCAAACGTTTGATCGGCCACAAATTTGAAGACAAAGAAGTTCAACGCGACATCGAATCCATGCCTTTCGAAATCATCAAAGCCAACAACGGCGACGCATGGGTGAAAGCGCAAGGCAAAGAGCTGTCTCCTCCTCAAATTTCCGCAGAAGTTTTGCGTAAAATGAAAGAAGCCGCTGAAGCTTACTTGGGCGAGAAAGTCACTGAAGCTGTGATTACCGTTCCTGCCTACTTCAACGACAGCCAACGTCAAGCGACTAAAGACGCAGGCCGCATCGCAGGTTTGGAAGTAAAACGTATCATCAACGAACCAACCGCAGCCGCTTTGGCATTCGGTATGGACAAAGGCGACAACAAAGACCGCAAAGTAGCCGTATATGACTTGGGTGGTGGTACTTTCGATATCTCCATCATCGAAATCGCCAACCTCGACGGCGACAAACAATTTGAAGTATTGGCTACCAACGGCGATACTTTCTTGGGCGGCGAAGACTTCGACCAACGCTTGATCGACTACATCATTGACGAGTTCAAAAAAGAACAAGGCATTGATTTGAAACAAGACGTAATGGCTCTGCAACGTCTGAAAGAAGCTGCTGAAAAAGCCAAAATCGAATTGTCTAGCGGCCAGCAAACTGAAATCAACCTGCCATACATCACTATGGACGCAACAGGTCCTAAACACTTGGCCATGAAAATTACCCGTGCCAAATTTGAAAGCCTGGTTGAAGATTTGATCCAACGTTCTATCGAGCCTTGTAAAGTCGCATTGAAAGATGCCGGCTTGAGCACCAGCGACATCGACGACGTAATTTTGGTCGGTGGTCAAAGCCGTATGCCGAAAGTACAAGAAGCCGTTAAAGCCTTCTTCGGTAAAGAGCCTCGTAAAGACGTGAACCCTGACGAAGCTGTTGCCGTAGGTGCAGCGATTCAAGGCGAAGTATTGAGCGGCGGCCGTAGCGACGTATTGCTGCTGGACGTAACTCCTCTGTCTTTGGGTATCGAAACCATGGGCGGCGTGATGACCAAGCTGATTCAAAAGAACACTACTATTCCGACTAAAGCGTCTCAAGTGTTCTCTACTGCCGAAGACAACCAAAGCGCAGTAACCATCCATGTACTGCAAGGCGAACGCGAACGCGCTTCTGCCAACAAATCTTTGGGTCAGTTCAACTTGACCGACATCGCACCTGCACCACGCGGTATGCCGCAAATTGAAGTTACTTTCGACATCGACGCCAACGGTATCTTGCACGTTTCTGCCAAAGACAAAGGCACCGGCAAAGCGGCCAACATCACCATCCAAGGTTCTTCAGGTTTGAGCGAAGAAGAAATCGAACGCATGGTGAAAGATGCCGAAGCCAACGCTGAAGAAGATAAAAAACTGACTGAATTGGTCGCTTCCCGCAACCAAGCTGAAGCCCTGATTCACTCTGTGAAAAAATCTCTGGCCGACTACGGCGACAAACTCGACGCTGCTGAGAAAGAAAAAATCGAAGCTGCGTTGAAAGAAGCTGAAGAAGCAGTTAAAGGCGACGACAAAGCCGCTATCGATGCCAAAGCCGAAGCTTTGGGTGCAGCCAGCCAAAAATTGGGCGAAATGGTTTACGCTCAAGCGCAAGCCGAAGCGCAAGCAGGCGAGGGCGCACAAGCCGAGTCTTCTGCTAAGAAAGACGACGACATCGTAGATGCCGACTTTGAAGAAGTAAAAGACGACAAAAAATAATTGATGCCGTCTGAAAAAAGCGCGAATCGAAAGGTTCGCGCTTTTTGTCGTTTGGGAAATGTGTAAAGACGCTTTATTGAAATTGACGGTAAACTTTCAAAAGCTTGCTACATTATCGTGTTGCCATACTTCTATTGCCGAATTTTGAATAGATTTCGCCAAGTGCTGACAGCAGCTGACAGTCAAAGCCATTAATATTTGTCCATCGCTTGAGTACGAATAAATTCTTATTTTTACCTCAAATCAACCCCTTGAAAGAAGATAAATATGAAAAAACTGATTCAAATGACCTCTTTGATGGTTGCTGCTGCCGGTTTGGTATTGGCTTCAGTCGCTTCTGCACACGGTAAATACGAAATGCATCCGAAACAAGAACGTATGCACAAAAAAGCCAAACCGCAAAAAATGAAAAAACCTGCACCTAAAGCCAAACACCACGCAACCAAGCCCAAACATCATCAAGAGCATCGCCACGACCATCATTAAGATGAATCCTCAACAATAAATAAGGCCGTCTGAAACCCAAACATCAGGTTTCAGACGGCCTTCGGTTTATCTGTCAAATAGAGTTTTGCCGTTTTTCTTGTGCCAAACGGGTCGGCTCCAACCAGGCAATGTTTCTTTCTGCCAGCGCATCGCGCCAATAATCCAGTTTGGTATCCAAATCTTCAAAGAAACTGTCTTGATTCAAAAGTTGAATGATAACGCCGCCGTCCGTCGCTTCGGCTAAACGGCTGATTTGACGCAAAATGCCGCGGTCGGGAACAGTTTGCGTGCGTACGCCGATGAGAAGTTGCGCCGGAGTTTGTTTCAATTCGGCTTCTAATTGTTCCAAATCTTTTCTGCCGGCGGCCACGCCTTTATCTATCCATTCTTGTGCCAAAACGCCGGAAAACCAAAGCGGCTCAGGCCATTCCGTTTCCAGTGTAACTGCCCATTTGGGCGCATTATTCAGCGTAATTTTAGATGAAACAGGGATGATGTTTTCCTGAAAATCATCGGCATCGACAATTTTCGTTTGCCATGTGCGGAGGATGTTTTGATAGTACGGCTGATTCAAATCCAAACGTTCGCGAAGGGTTTTTAAAGTAATCTTGCAAGCCAGCCAAGCAAGCAAGCGCGGCAGAATGCCATAACAGATAATGCTGCCGATGAGTAAACCTGCCCAAGCACGTGCATCTTCGATATGATTGTTCAGACGACCTGCAATTACGGCCTGACTGTCGGGAACAGGAAAGCCCAAACGTTCCGGCAGCCATGACAAAGCCTCAACCGTTTTCACCAATGCCGTATTACTTAAAAGCGTGCTTTCCCAGTTGAATGTATATTGACGTACCAAAAGCAGCAGCAAAATAGAAACCAACATTCCCGACAGCGTGCATAGCCATAGACCGTGCGAAGTTGCACCAATCAGCCAACGCGTTTGCGGTTTGCGCCATTCATCCACATAAAGCCGCAAAATTGCCTGATTGACAGGATCTTTGCCTCGGAACCAAGTTGCCGGACTGCTGATAAAGTGCACATTTTTCAAACGCAGGAATAAAGTCGCCAGCCACACCAGCAGCATGATTGTATTCATGCCCAAAATCCCGGCCAAGACCAGAAAAAAGTTCAGCCCCTGATTGTCCATCAAAAGATAAGTGCTGGAAAAACCGACCGTAAACAACAATGTCGCCGCAACAATCCAAAGCCAAAACGAGCCTGTCTCCACCTGTTGCAACACATATTTTAAATGCTGGTCGCGGTCAATGATTTGGGCGCGGCGTATCAGTTTTTCCTCGTTGCCGCCATCAATATGCTGCAACGCTTCCGTCGCCTGCACAGGATCTCCCGGAAAAATATAGGCACGTTCTTCAAGGATACGGACCAATTCGACAAGTTTTTGCGATGGATTCAACATAAATGATAGGCCGTCTGAAAGATACAATGGAAACAGCTGTAAAAGCAGTTTCGATTTCGAATGGGTGTATAGTGGAATAGATGTAAAAAAAGCAGCCCGAAAGCTGCTCATTTTGAGTGTGACGGAGAGACACGCACTTAAGAGGTAATTCATTGTTTTATATTATAAAAATAATAAAGCAATCCAAATATACCCCCAAATAACCCCCCATCTTGCAAAGGTCAAAAAATTATTTAGCAGTCTAGTGCCGTCCATTATAACTTTTTTTGGGGCGTGTTGTTATTTGAGTGAGTAGGCCGGTGGCTTCCCGCTCAAATTTAAACCGCTATATATATACAAAATGCACTGGTTACTCTGGTTACCTGGTTACCAGCCCCTAAAAACCTTTATAAATCAACGATAATTCGGTAACCAGTTATGCCATTGTCATTGGTTACCAGTGCCGGTTAAGTGGTTACCCGCCATTTTTTGCTTTCTTTTTATGGACTCGCAAAATTCAAGAGACTGCATTATTACGCGCGCGCGTATTGGTGTCGAAATTATTTGTTCTTCGCTTGCCTTTTTGGTAGATATGACAGAAATAGGCTAAAATCGCGCTGTAAGCGTGTTTTGTTGATTGGGTAGGGTCAGGTATAGGGCAGGGTGTGAATAGCTCTAAATTTTGATATTTGGGGGCTTCCTGTCGATTTTATGCTTTCTTGGTTGGTCTGCCTGAATGTTTAGACGTAAAAAAGCCCGCCATTGTCGGTAATAGCGGGCTTGCTCTTGGTTATTCGTCAAAGTCGGGCGGGGCTTCTCCCATCAAAACATAAAATCGGCTTGCAACGCCGTTGCGTTTGCGCTGGTGTTGCCATCTGCCGTTATCGGCTTTTTTTAACCATTCGTGATCATGTAGGACTTCACATACTTTGCGCTGGCTATATCCTTTGCAGACTTCATTTTCAAAGGTTACGGGGATTATCCAATATTCATCTATGCTCCCCTCTTGTTTCCGATAACCTGCGTGATTTTGGTTTGTGGTTTGGGCGTTCCAGTCTGAAAAGCGCATTGATAGGGCGTTAACGTCCATGAAAGCGATTACTTGCTCAATGATTCGGCGGTCTTCGCGGTTTCCTGTGCCGTTTTCTTCCAGCCATTCATTGAAACACTGCTTCACTCCTGCCTCGCCTGCTCCTTGTCTCATGCCGGTAATAGGCGCGGCATATTCCAAGACAGCGGCCAAGAGGGCAAAGCGGCGGGCAATTCTTCGCGCCTGTCCTTCCATTGGCGGCAAGGTTTCAAGGAATTGGTCGCGGCGGGCTTCTACGGCTTGGGCGGCGGCTTCTTTTCCGTCTTTGAGGATTTGGCGGATAAGGGCGCGGCCTGCTGTTCCTCGCTGCTTGGCTGTGGCTTGGTTGATATGCTCCGACAGTTTCGCGCCATCTGTGAAGCCGTGCAATGTGTCGTAAATGCCGTATCTTGCCTCTGCTTGTATGTCAGGTAACCTAACATGATTACCCGCTTTCCATTGGGCGCGGTCTCCTATCAGGCTCTCTGGGTTTATCTCGCCGGTTGAAAGTATCAGATTGCGCCATGTTTTCTGCCGGCGGTTGCCGCCATCTTTTGCGCCCTGTGTTTTTGACACGCCGTTGATAACGCTGTAAACCATTTGCGGGATTTTTCGCGGGTCGGCTGATTGCCCGATTTCATCTAACACCAGCAAGCCATCATTGCGGGCTAAAGCTAAATTTTGCAAGCCAAGCGGGGTGGTATCTCAATTTCCTTTAGTGGTTTCAGGGTCTCCCCATACGCTCAAGGCAAGCCGGGCGGCGGTTGTTTTGCCTTTTGAGGAATCGCCCGCTAAATGGAAACCGCCTCCCTCTTCGTTCAAAAGTGCCAAGAATGGCGCGGCCATGCTTAAACCTAAAGCAAGGCATAGGCGGCTATTGTTCTCTGCGTATCGCGCGGCCTGCTCCTGCCATTCCTTGAGGCTGCCTTTTTCTGTGTAACCGTCTTTTTGGCTGGTGTCTCCGTTGTATAGAATGTTTGCGCCGTCTGCGTTAACGGCTTCCCCGCCTGCCAGTATGTAGGCTTCCCCGTTCCAGCCGGCGCGGTCGGTAATGGTAAAGGCTGTTTGGCTTCCCTCTTTCTGCAAATAGTCTGCCAGTCTTCGCCTTTTTGTCGGCTCGCTCCCAATGGATAAGCCGTAAAACCCCAAACGCCCCCAGCATTTCCCCTCTGTAATTTCTGCTTGTGGTAGGGCGGCGGTCTTTTGTTGGCGTGTGATTTTGTCTTTAAATTTGATGATCCGATAATACGCGCCGTCATTGTCTTGCCCCGTGCCGATAATGTCGATAGGGTCGGAAAGGAATTGCGGCTCTGCTTCGATAGCATCTCCGTCTTTGTCGGTTCTAACGTTTATCCACCATACGCCCCGATTGTCGATTTCAAAGTGAGGGCGCGGGCGGAATGGCTCGATATTCTCAAGGTTGTAGTCTTTGGTGTTTTCCTGCTTCGCTGTTTCGGTATTTTTCATGCTGTCTGTCCTCCGAAATGATTGTCTGATTGCTTTTTCTCGTTCAGTTCGTCCAGTGCGTCATAGCCTGGCGTTTCGCTCTGCCATATGCTCGTCTTGATCCCCTGCTTAATGGCTCGCATTGCCAAGTCATAAGCGGCTCTGTAACCAACGGGGCGGGGCGTGTCGTTATCGGCAATAATCGCAATTTCTTTTATACCGTTCAGAAACTGAAAATTTGCCATGCTGTTTGCGCTCAAGGCCGCGTATAAGCCCCAATCGTAAGCCTTGTACAATTCACGGGCGGCAAGGGCGGTTTCTATTCCCTCTACAATGACAAGACGGCCATTTTCAGGAATCGGGAACAAGTGGACGGTTTGCCCTGAAATGCTGCCTTGCTTACGGTTTCGCATTTTCTTGGCCGGTAAGGTTTCGCCCGTTTCAGGGTGTTTGATTGCCAGTTTCTGATAGCGTGGTGCGTGTAGTCCGTCCTCTCCGCATGGCTTGTCATAGGCCGTCTGAAGATAGGTAAGGTGCAAGCCTTGTAGCTCCTCATCCATGTCGCGGATAGCGCAAACCATACACGGGAAACTACCAAGCAGAAGCGGCTTATCCTCGCCTGTTGTCCAATAGTCTTTTTCAGGTAGAAAACGGACGTTTTCGGGTAAATGCGCCATCTCCAAACCGCGTGATTTCAGATACTGGATAACAGGGGAATCGGGGCGGATAGGTTCTGTGCTTCTCCATAATGCGGCCAGTTTCTCGATTTGGTCTTTTTCGGGGCGTGGCTGCGCTTGTGGGCGTTTTGGCGGTATCGGCAAGGGGTTTGCATTGTCCATGCCTAAAACGCCTGAAACCTGCTTTAAGGCCGTCTGAAAGTCGCATTGCAAATAGTGCATTACCAAGCCGAAACCATCGCCCGCGCCGTTGTTGTAATGGCTGCAAATGAATGTGCCGTTTCCGTCCTTGTCGTCATATCTGAAACGGTCTTTCCCTCCACACGCGGGGCAGGGCTGGTGTTTGTTTTTCAGGTATCGCGGGTCTATGCCGATAGCGGCGTGGATTTCCGGCCAGTGGTATTGCGCGGCTGCTTTAATGTCTTGATATGTTGGTTTCATTGCTCCGCCTCCTCTGATACTGGTTCTAAAACAATTCCTGCTGTTGGGTCGGTTTCCCATATTGCGGGCGTTTCCGGCTCTAGTTGCTCCGTGTCGGCGTGGGCGGGCTGGTTACAGGCTCGGACTACCAAAGCCAAAAGCAACACCCAAAACACCAGCAAAGCGCGGTTTAAATACCGGCGGAAACGGTCGGATTTAATGGTCTGTTTCATGGTTTTATCCTTTGCTCTGCTCCCAGTGTTTCAAAACATGAATCTAATAAAATCAATAGGTTATAAAAACACTAGGGCGAAGTTTGCCCTATGCCGTCTGAAATAGGCGGCATGGCGGGTTAGGTTTTACGGGGTTTGGGGTTTATTTCGCGCCGCGTGTTTGGCTGTGGATTTGGCTGAAGATTTCGTCATTCAAATTCGCTGACGTTTCAAACAGGCTGAAAGGGTGAAGCTCTGCCAGCGTCTCTACCTCGTTCTTGGCGGCTTTGATGAGTTTTCGGACGGTTAAAGAGAAGGTTTGTTGGTCGATAGCCATATCGGTCAGGATTTCGGCTGCGTCTAGGATGGCGGCAAGGTTTTCGGCGGCGCGGCCTGCGTAAAAGCAAGCGTCTGCTGCGTCGTTTGCCAGCTTGTGAGGAATGGTTACCGTTTGGGCTTGGTTTTGAATGTTTTGGATTTGGGTAGAAATGGAAGATTGCATTTGAAATGCTCCTATACGTTCGAGATTTGAGAAATGCCCAAATAGGGGGCGGTGCTCTCTCCTGCGTATAGTCAGGCGTGGGCGTTGCCGTTACCACACACCGCCATAAACTTTGATACGCCGTCCAAAGCCTGTGAATAGGCTTCAAACGCCATAAGAGAAAATGGCGATAAAAAATCAGCGTTTACCCTGCTGATTTGGGCTATACGATTTGAGAGAGAAACTTAATTCTGCTTCCCAAAGCTCAATCTGTCAATTAATTTCTTACGGGGTTAGACGGCGTTATGACTTACTCCTTTTCGACACCAGCAAAGAAAACCGCCCGCATTTCACGGTCTCCCCGAATTGATTTTGCACTTCTTCCATCACGGTTATGATTTCATGCCCCGCTCTGCGAAGCTCCATAATGCGCGTGTTATAGCTAAGTATGCCCATCTGTGCCAGTTCCCATGATGTAACGCTCCCTTTTCTCAATCGGGCTAAAATGCGCTCTCTTTGGCTTGGCGTTTTGGGCTTGCTGTTGATATAATCAGTTTTCATCAGATTTTTTACTCCGTGCCGTCTGAATAGCCCTCTATTCAGGCGGTTTTATTTTGTCTAAAGGGATAGATTCCCGCTGATTCTTCGCGCGCGCGTATTGCTCAGAAAACTCCTATTCTTCGCGCTTGGCGGCCAGTTTGTTGAGATACTCTTCAATCTCACTGGAAAGCCAGCCGGTAATATTTTCAGAAAGTTTGAGGGGCTTAGGAAAATCAGGGCGGTAATGACGGCTCTTAGGGTTTACCCAATTCCAGATAGTCGCCCGTGAAACGCCCATAACGCGGGCGGTATCGTTTACTCTTAATACAGTATTATTCATTGCTTGCCTTTCTTGGTCGGTGTTATATGACAGACAAAATAATAGCCGCCTCTGTGGGCGGCTTTTCCTAAATATGATTTTTTAGAACCTAATTAGGCTACTGTGAAAGACGGTCAATACCTTGCTTGATGTATTTTGCTAACGTATCCCTAGTAGGGGTCTTGCCTAGTTTATCAGCCTGTCTTTCCCATTCTTGGATAATAGTCTCTGCGGCTTCATATGGTTTACTACAATCAGTTTTTGTATAGATGGCAGAAAGTGCCGCAATAATTTCAGCTTGCTTATTTTCAGTGCGCTTACTGATAGGTTTTTTTATTTTCATTCTCTCGCTCAATGCTTCTTTTAGTTCTATTAAGTCATCCTGAAAGATACACAAATCATTTTTACCCACCTTAA
The DNA here is from genome assembly GCF_051963715.1 of Neisseria sp. P0001.S005. Taxonomy (NCBI): domain Bacteria; kingdom Pseudomonadati; phylum Pseudomonadota; class Betaproteobacteria; order Neisseriales; family Neisseriaceae; genus Neisseria; species Neisseria sp. P0001.S005. The sequence continues at coordinate 38,896 of NZ_JBQCTZ010000003.1, forward strand.
TGGCATTATCGGGTATATCTAAATCTTCCCGCTTTATACGCATATCTTCTGATAGTGCTAATCCATCCAATAAATTATATGGAATATAACAAAACCCCCAACGTTTAGATTCAGTCTGTTCAGCGGATGGAGTAGCAATAGTTTTCTCCAATACCTCATCAGTGCCTATAAATGCTAATTTATCAACAATATTTACTGTTAAAAACTCTTTTTTCCCCTCTAAGTATCTAGCATTAATTTCTTCTAAACGGATAAAGTCGCCCTTGTATAGCAGCATTTCAGGAATTTCAGCATACTCACCTTTTTCATCTTTATCATATAACCAATCATAATATGGTCTCCTCGTAAAATAATATTCCTGTCCAATGCAATTTATATATACCTCAGTCAAACCAATGGCTGCATAATGTATCAAGTCATCTGCTGTATATGGGTCGTTAAAATCTTTACTTAGCTTCTCTGCTGCCGCTTCAAGTGAGTAATACATTCTCCAAGCCATGTTAAATATCCTTTGCAAGCTCAAAAGGGTTTATAAGTTTCACGCCGTTATGCTCAAATCTACCGGCTGCCGTTTCGCGTTGCTTCGTGCCGGTCTCAAGCTCTATGTTTCCTACGGCCAGGCGGTCAAACGAAAGCAAAACATCTAATACACTGTATTTCATAGGGTTAACTTCTTTCTGTATAAAATGGTAACCAGTGGTAACCAGTTGGTAACCAGTAAATTTACGTTAACTGGTTACCGCTTTTTCTTTGTATTTATATTTATATTCATATAGTTATATTTGTTAAATTTTGTGGTAACCAGTGTAACCAGTATATTTACTCTCGCACATAGGGATTTTTTAATCCGTCTTGCTCTCTTGAATCATCTGTAATGCCTGGTTGTATCGCTCCCGTAAATAGTCGCTATACCATTGCATAAACTCTGCGCGCTCATTCAGATAATCGGCGCGGTTATAGGCGGCGCGGATTTTGTTGTTCTCAACGTGGGCAAGTTGTCGTTCTATCGCGTCAGGGTTGAAACCTTGTTCATTCAAAACGCTGCTTGCAAGCGAGCGGAAACCATGCGGGGTAGCTATCCCGTAATAACCCATGCCGTTGATGATTTTTCCCGCTGTATTTTCGCTGATGTAACCAGTTTTGGATTTAGGGCTTGGAAATAGAAAGGGTGTTTCGCCGGTTATGGCGTGTAGTTCGTTTAATAGCTCAATCGCCCAATCAGACAAGGGGATTGTGTGCTCTCGTGGCCGTTTCATACGATCAGCGGGAATCGTCCATGTTTTGCGCTTAAAGTCGATTTCCTGCCATTGGCCGCCGCGTATCTCTTTGTTTCGGGCAAAGCAAAGCATGATCAACATTACGCAAATTCTGTTTTGTTGCTCACAATCTGCCAGTATCAAGCGGCGGTAAAACTCGGTCAGCTCTTCACGGGGCAGGGCGGGCATTCTTTTGCTTTCTGTTGGCTCTATATAGCCTTTCAGTAACGCGGCAGGGTTTCGGTCGGTCAATTCTTCATAACCGGCATAGGTAAACACCGCACCTATCCATTGCCTGATTTTTTCAGCGGTTTCCGACACGCCCCGCTCTGTTACTTTATCCAATACGGCCTTTATCTCTTTTTTCCCGATTTTGTTTATAGGCGTTTCCCCAATAATAGGGAAAACATCTGTTTCAAAGTACCGCAAAACACGGGCGGCATGATTAGGCTTCCAGCTTTTGCGCTTGGTAGTTTTCTCATGCCATGCCTTAGTAACGTTGGCAAAGGTATTCAGTAAGGCCGTTTTGCGCTCCTGTTTGGCCTGTTGCTTCATTGCTGATGGGTCTTGCTCTTGTGCAATCATGCGGCGGGCGTTTTCAGCGGCTTGGCGGGCTTCTACCAGTGAAACGGTCGGATATTTTCCGATGGTAAGAGTTTTCTCTTTGCCATCTATACGGTATTTCAGACGGAATACTTTCCCGCCCGCTGGTGTAACTTCAAGATATAAGCCGCCCCCGTCAAATAACTTGGTTTTCTTTCCAGTATCGGACGGCTTGGCGGCTTTGATTTGGCGGTCGTTCAGGGGCATTGGGGGTATGTTTTTAGGGGGTGTTGTCAGATGCCCCGAATCATACCCCCATATTTTGCTTTATTCAATTATATGGCATTGGGGGTATTTAGACACTTGGCAAGGGGGTTATTAGTCTGAAAGCCTTGCCAGTATTGAATCTTGATTACTGCGTTAGATTTGATTAGACAAAAAAATAACCCCTGAAAGGGGTTGAGTGGTGCGGACGGAGAGACTCGAACTCTCACACCTTGCGGCGCCAGAACCTAAATCTGGTGCGTCTACCAATTTCGCCACGTCCGCACTAATTTGAACCGTGGATTATACACAAGATTAATGGGGGCGCAAAGTCTTGTTTGCTTGAATTTTTCGGTTTATCCCTTATATAATGGTTTATTCCGGCCGTCTGAAAGCAGGGTTTGTTTTCAGACGGCCTCAACTTTACTATTGGTGAGGAAGGGCAGATGCCTGCTTTATTGATTAAAGATTTTTTGCAGACGCAAGGTTTGAAGTTGCCGGCGGATGAGATACATGTTGCTTATTTGACTGCCCAGACTGTGATTAAAATGGGCAATGCTTCGGTTGAGCGTTCGATTTTGTGGCCGTCTGAAGACGGTTGGCAGTTGGCGGATTATGTTGATGCCGAACATGAATTGTTGCTGAAACAGATTTTTATGGCTTTGGATTCAGTTGCCGAGCGCACTGAGCATTTGAAAAGCGCAGCGGTTTATACAGCATTTCCGAAAGATGGCGCGTTGTCGCTGGTTCGACTGAGCCGTTGGGGCATGCCATTGGAAAATGTGATTCCAATCGACGAGCAGACCGGACAGGCTTTTTTGGTTGTGCGTACGGCGCAAAGCGGTTGGATGAATGTTTGTCAGAATGTGGCGTATTGGCAGGAAATTGGTGAATTGTCGACCGAACGCAATCATCCCGGTTTGAGTCAGATTTCTGTTCCTGTCTGTATGCCCAGTGGTGCGGTCTTGGGTGTGGTACATGCTGAGTTTGATGTCAAAGACGGCGCACCTGACGAAGTATTGGTGGCTTGGATTGCCCTTGCCTTGGCCCTGTCGGATTCTTTGAAAAATCTGTTGGGCGTGGCTGAAAACGAGGAAGCGGAAAATGAGTGAGGCCTTGAAGTTTGTTGCGTCATGCCGTTTGCCTACGGAATGGGGCGAATTTACCATGCACGGCTTTGAAGAAGAGGGCGGTCAGGAACATGTCGCATTGACGATGGGCGATGTTTCAGACGGCCTGCCTGTGTTGTCGCGTATCCATTCAGAGTGTTTGACCGGTGATGCTTTATTTTCGGTGAAATGTGATTGCGGCCCTCAGTTGCAAGCGGCGATGCAGGCTGTTCAGAAAGAAGGGCGTGGCGTTATCGTATATTTGCGCCAAGAAGGCAGGGGCATTGGTTTGATAAACAAAATCCGTGCATATCGTCTGCAAGATCAAGGTTTGGATACGGTTGAGGCTAATGTAGCGCTTGGCCTTCCTGTTGATGCTCGCGACTTCACTTTGGCCAAGCAGATTTATGATTATCTGCATATTCGTGAAGTTAGGTTGTTGACCAATAATCCTGAAAAAATCCAAACGTTGAAAGATTCCGGCATTAATGTGGTCGAACGGATTGCATTACATGTCGGCGAAAATGTGGAAAATGAACGTTATCTGCATACTAAAGCGGATAAATTGGGACATTTGATTTTTGATTGATGGATAGGCATAACGGTGTTTTTTGTGGTTAAATAAAATATTCTATATTCTTTCAATGGGATATATTTTTATTTAAATAAAAACCTTGCGTGTAGCCTGATTTTTTGATTTAATGTCGGCTTATCGGGTGATTAGCTCAGTTGGTAGAGCGTCTGCCTTACAAGCAGAATGTCGGCGGTTCGACTCCGTCATCACCCACCAAGTTTCCTTTCATTGTCTTTGACAGTGAATGCGCGGTGGTAGCTCAGTTGGTTAGAGTACCGGCCTGTCACGCCGGGGGTCGCGGGTTCGAGCCCCGTCCGCCGCGCCATTATTTAAAAAGCACTGATTATATCGGTGCTTTTTTATTTGTCTTAAAGATACAATTAAGCTGCAAAAATAGAAACAGGTAAGTAACGGGGTATTGAAATACTGTTTAACCTTAAATTCTGATGATTTTAAAAAAGGCCGTCTGAAACTTTTAAAGTTCCAGACGGCCTTTAGCCTATTAAAACAATGGATTAAATATCCAATTCCGCCATATCGCCTTCGCGTTCCATCCATGCGCGGCGGGCGGCGGCTTCGCCTTTGCCCATTAGTTTGACGAAGATGTCGCGTGTTTCGTCATCCGCGCCTTCGGGGATTTGCACCTGCAACAGGCGGCGGGTGTCGGGGTGCATGGTGGTGTCTTTGAGCTGGTCGGGGTTCATCTCGCCCAAGCCTTTGAAACGGCTGATGGAATAGGCGGTTTCTTTGACGCCTTCTTTTTGCAGCCGCTCTAAAATGCTGTCAAGTTCGTTTTGGTCGAGGGCATAGAATTTGCGGGCGGGTTTGCTTTTGCCTTGTGCGTTGACATCGACGCGGAACAGCGGCGGCTGGGCGACGTAGATGTGTCCATCGGCGACCAGTTTCGGGAAGTGGCGGTAGAACAGGGTCAGCAGCAAAACTTGAATATGCGAGCCGTCCACGTCGGCATCGGACAGGATGGCGATTTTGCCGTAGCGCAGGCCGCTTAAGTCGGGATTGTCGTTGATGCCGTGCGGATCGACGCCGATGGCGACGGAAATGTCGTGGATTTCGGCGTTGCCGAAGAGTTGGTCGGGGTGGACTTCAAAGCTGTTAAGGACTTTACCGCGCAGGGGCAGGATGGCTTGGGTGGCTTTGTCGCGGGCGAGTTTGGCGGAGCCGCCGGCGGAATCGCCTTCGACGAGGAAGAGTTCGTTTTCGCGGATGTCTTCGCTTTCGCAGTCGGTCAGTTTGCCGGGCAGGACGGCGACGCCGCTGCCTTTTTTCTTTTCGATTTTTTTAACTGAACGCATCCGCGCCTGTGCCTGACGGATGGCGAGTTCGGCGATTTTTTTGCCGAAGTCCACGTTTTGGTTCAGCCACAATTCCAAAGGATCACCCGATACGGCGGCGACGAGTTTCAGCGCGTCGCGGTTGGTCAGTTTGTCTTTGGTCTGACCTTGGAATTGCGGGTCGAGGACACGGGCGGAGAGGACGAAGGCGGTTTTGCTGAACACGTCGTCGCTTTGTACTTTCACACCGCGCGGTAGGAGGTTGTGCAGGTTGATGAAATTGTTGACGGCGTTGAACACGGCTTGTTTCAAGCCTGCTTCGTGCGTGCCGCCCAGCGGGGTGGGGATGAGGTTGACGTAGCTTTCGTTGGCGCACGAGCCTTCTTCCAGCCAGGTCAGGGCAAACGCGGCGCCTTCGCCGATGCTGAAATCGCCGTTGTGGTCGTCTGAAATGTAGTTTTCGCAAGAGAACAGCGGTACGGCTTCTTGCACGTCGGCAATCAGGTCGGTCAGATAGCTTTTCAGACCGTCGGGGTAGTGCCAGGTTTGTGTGTGCGCTTCGTCTTCGCCCTTGACCGGGCGGGTCAGGGAAACGCGCACACCCGGCAGCAGCACGGCTTTGGCGCGCAGCAGGCGTTCGAGTTCGGGGATGCTGTAATTCGGGCTTTCAAAATATTTGCCGTCCGGCCAGACGCGCACTTCGGTGCCGCTGTCTTTGACGGCGCATTTGCCCACTTCCGCCAACGGTTCGACCACGTCGCCACCGGCAAACACGATGCGGTGGATTTTGCCTTCGCGTTTGACGGTTACCTCAAGGCGGGTGGAGAGTGCGTTGGTCACGGATACGCCCACACCGTGCAGGCCGCCTGAAAAGGCATACGCGCTGCCGCCGTCTTTTTTGTTGAACTTGCCGCCCGCGTGCAGACGGGTAAACACGAGTTCGACCACGGGCACGCCTTCGACAGGGTGCAGCCCGACGGGAATGCCGCGTCCGTTGTCGCACACGGAAAGCGAACCGTCGTCGTGGATGCGCACGTCGATTTCAGTGGCGAAACCGCCCAACGCCTCGTCCGCCGCGTTGTCGATGACTTCTTGGCAGATGTGGGTCGGGCTGTCGGTGCGTGTGTACATGCCGGGACGTTCTTTGACCGGCTCCAAGCCTTTGAGGACGGTGATGCTGGATTCGCTGTATTGATTGTTTTTAGCCATAGGAATAATGTAAAGGCCGTCTGAAAGGATGAAAAACAACGCTTTCAGACGGTCTGAAAGCGTTTGGGTTATAGGTTTTCTATTGGATTGCGACGGATAAAGTCTTCATAGCTTTCTATGCCGCGCAAGAAACGGGAGAGTTCGGTCAATGCGTCCAAATACACGCCGCGCTTGAAGTCGATGACTTCGTCAACCGGCGCCCAGTATTGGTGCCAGCGCCAGCCGTCAAATTCAGGATGATGGCAGGCGCGGAGGTTGACGTCGCTATCGCGGCCGACCAAGCGCAAAAGATACCAAATCTGTTTTTGTCCGCGATACGAACCGCGCCATTCACGGCGCACCCAATGGCTGGGTACGTCATAACGCAACCAGTCGCGCGTACGGCCAACGATTTTGATGTGTTGCGGTAACAGGCCGACTTCTTCGTACAATTCGCGGTACATGGCGGTCTCAGGACTTTCGCCCGGCTTGATGCCGCCTTGCGGAAACTGCCATGAGTGTTCGCGTACGCGTTTGCCCCAAAAGACTTCGTTACGTTCGTTAATCAGGATAATACCGACATTGGGGCGATAGCCTTCTCTGTCTAACACGGTGTCGCCCTTCATTAAATTCAATCGTGCAATTTTCCCACAAATTGGGCGGTTTTGACAAATCTTGAGGCCGTCTGAATAAGCCCACAGTTTTTTCCAGACGGCATGAAACCGTTTCTGAAAAAATGTTGTTTATGAATAAAACCATAGCTTCAGGCCGTCTGAAAAATGAAATTTTTTTCCGCTTTAAGGTATTGCATTCAAAAGCTTTTTGCCGTTTAATGCAAACCTTGCTGAATTAAGGGCAAAGGACACATGCTGGCCGCCCCCACAGTTTCCCTTTTGTAAGTGGCATCCGCCACCGCTGCAATATTTTTACCCCCCGAACAAAAGGTCTGAAACCATGAAAAAATCTTTGATGGCGGCGGCAATCGTGAGCCTCGTCTTGACTGCGTGTAGCGGTGGAAAAGAAACCGCCGCAGAATCTTCCGCATCTCAAACTCAAACTCCTTCCTCTCAAACGGATAAACTCAATATCTACAACTGGTCGGATTATGTCGATCCGGCCACGCTGTCTGAGTTTGAAAAAAATACGAATATCAATGTCCGCTACGATTACTACGATAGCAACGAAGCGCTGGAAGCCAAGCTGCTGACCGGCAAGTCGGGTTATGACCTGGTTGCACCTTCTATTGCCAATGTCGGCCGCCAGATTAAAGCCGGCGCGTATCAAAAAATCGACAAATCGCAAATTCCCGATTACGCCAATATCGATCCCGATTTGTTGAAAATGATGGAAACCGTCGATCCGGGCAACGAATATGCCGTCCCTTATTTCTGGGGTATCAATACGCTGGCGATTAACAAGCAGCAGGTTCAAAAGGCTTTGGGTACGGACAAGCTGCCTGAAAACGAATGGGATTTGGTGTTCAATCCTGAATACACCCAAAAATTGAAAACCTGCGGCATCAGCTATTTTGACAGTGCCATCGAGCAGATTCCTTTGGCTTTGCATTATTTGGGCAAAGACCCGAACAGCGAAAACCCTGACGACATCAAAGCAGCTGTCGATATGATGAAAAAAGTGCGCCCCGACATCAAACGCTTTACCTCGTCCGGCTATATCGACGATATGGCTGCCGGTAATCTTTGCGTATCGGTAGGCTACGGCGGCGACCTCAATATTGCCAAAACCCGTGCCAAAGAAGCCGGAAACGGCGTCGAAGTCGAAGTGTTGGCGCCGAAAAGCGGCGTCGGTATTTGGGTGGATTCGCTGATGATTCCGCGTGATGCGCAAAATGTGGCCAATGCCCACAAATACATCAATCACACGCTCAATCCGGAAACAGCGGCCAAAAACGGCAACTATGTGACTTATGCTCCGGCCAGCCGTCCGGCGCGTGATTTGATGGATGAAAAATACACCTCTGACGAATCGATTTTCCCAAGTAAAGAATTGATGGAAAAAAGCTTCATCGTTTCGCCTAAGTCAACCGATGCGAGCAAACTCAGCGTTCGCCTGTGGCAGGCTTTGAAAGCAGGGCGATAATTAAAATTGAAATTTGAATACTCAGGCCGTCTGAAACAGTTTTTCAGACGGCCTGAGTGTTATAATTGTCAACACTTTTCAAATATCCTATAAGGAGAAACAGCGTTATGAACAATTCAGTCATCACCGTCATCGGTAAAGACCGTGTGGGCATTGTGTACGACGTTTCCAAAATTTTAGCGGAAAACCAAATCAATATTCTCAACATCAGCCAACAGCTGATGGACGATTTTTTTACCATGATTATTTTGGTGGACACTTCAAAATGCACCAAATCGCGTCAAGAAATTTTGGATTTGTTTGTGGAAGAGAGCAAAAAACTTGCGCTTGATATCCGTATGCAAAACGAAGAAATTTTCCAAGCCATGCACCGTATTTAAGTCGGAGGGAGAGCCATGAGTATTCAATCCGGCGAGATTTTAGAAACCGTCAAAATGGTGGCCGACCAGAATTTTGACGTGCGCACCATTACCATCGGTATTGATCTGCACGACTGTATCAGCAGCGATATCAATGTGTTGAACCAAAACATTTACAATAAAATTACCACAGTCGGTAAGGATTTGGTGGCAACGGCAAAATATCTGTCTGCCAAGTACGGCGTACCGATTGTGAATCAGCGCATTTCCGTTACGCCGATTGCCCAAATCGCCGCGGCCACCCATGCCGATTCCTATGTCAGCGTGGCGCAAACCTTGGATAAAGCTGCCAAAGCCATCGGCGTGTCCTTTATCGGCGGCTTTTCCGCGTTAGTGCAAAAAGGCATGTCGCCTTCGGACGAAGTGCTGATTCGTTCCATTCCTGAAGCCATGAAAACCACTGATATCGTGTGCAGCTCCATCAATATTGGCAGCACGCGTGCCGGTATCAATATGGATGCGGTCAAACTAGCAGGCGAAACCATCAAACGCACGGCTGAAATCACGCCTGAAGGTTTCGGCTGCGCCAAAATCGTCGTGTTCTGTAATGCAGTGGAAGACAACCCGTTTATGGCGGGCGCGTTTCATGGTTCGGGCGAAGCGGATGCCGTTATCAATGTCGGCGTTTCCGGCCCGGGTGTCGTAAAAGCTGCGTTGGAAAATTCAGATGCAACGACATTGACCGAAGTTGCGGAAGTAGTGAAGAAAACGGCTTTCAAAATTACCCGTGTGGGCGAACTCATCGGCCGCGAAGCTTCAAAAATGCTGAATATCCCGTTTGGTATTCTTGATTTGTCATTGGCACCAACTCCTGCCGTCGGCGATTCGGTGGCACGCATTCTTGAAGAAATGGGCTTGAGCGTCTGCGGTACGCACGGCACGACAGCGGCTTTGGCATTGCTGAACGATGCCGTGAAAAAAGGCGGCATGATGGCTTCCAGCGCGGTCGGCGGTTTGAGCGGCGCATTTATCCCTGTTTCCGAAGACGAGGGCATGATTGCGGCTGCTGAAGCCGGTGTACTGACACTGGACAAGCTCGAAGCCATGACAGCCGTCTGCTCCGTTGGTTTGGACATGATTGCCGTCCCCGGCGATACGCCTGCTCATACCATTTCCGGCATCATCGCCGACGAAGCCGCCATCGGCATGATCAACAGCAAAACCACCGCCGTGCGTATTATTCCGGTAACCGGCAAAACCGTTGGCAACAGCGTTGAGTTTGGCGGCCTGTTGGGCCACGCGCCTGTAATGCCGGTCAAAGAAGGCTCATGCGAAGTGTTCGTCAACCGAGGCGGTAGAATCCCGGCTCCGGTTCAATCGATGAAAAACTGATTGGATTGATAAATAAAAGGCCGTCTGAAATTGATTTTCAGACGGCCTTTAATGCTGTTTTTTATCGGCGATGTTGCGGTTGAAAATGTGGTAGTTTTCTTTGGCAAAGCCGATGTTGTAGGGCGCGCTGATGCTGCGGATTAAAACCAAATCGCGGTTGCGCACCAATACGGTGGGATCGATAACGACATCATATTGCCCTGCAATCGAGCGGCCGGTTTCCCGATACGAGCGGCTGCTTTTGGCTTGGACAATATGCACCGCGTCGATATGCGGATTGGCGTCAAACAGGCTGCGGTTGGCCTCGGTGCAGACCACGCCGATGCGGATGTGCGGCGCGGATTTTTTGATTTCGCGAAAGGCAAACGAGCTGACGATGTAGTCGCCGATTTTGCCGTCTTGGCGCAAAAACAGAATGCCGCCGATATTCTCCGGCGCAAGCGGCTTTTCAGACGGCACCGGCGCACGGTCTAGCCACGCCTTGCCCGCACGGATGCGCAGCGTTTGCAGGCGTTTTTTGATGGCTTTGAACAGGGTTTTAGCGGTCATTTTTGGGGTCTTTTGGGTGCGGACGGCCTATTCGTTCCCTCTCCTACTTGCGGGGGAGGGCTAGGGTGGGGGCGTTTGCGGCTTCGGGAACATTACGAGGCGGCGGCAAAGCGTTTCTGTGAAACGCCACCCCCTCCCCAACCCTCCCCCGCGCGAGCGCAGGAGAGGGAGTTGGAAACCGGTCGTTTTCAGTTTTTCAGACGGCCTTTTACCGAATCGTTTTGCTGTAAATATATTGCAGCCCCTTTGTGCCCATAAAGGTTCGCCCCGTATCGGCAAATCCGCAGCTTTGGTACAGGCCGATGGCGGCGCGGTTGGCGTGGTGTACGCCGAACACGATTTCGTCGCAGTCGGGCAATATGCTGCGGATGAGCGGCGCCAATTTATCGTCAGCCAGCGCCGCGCGGGCGCAGCCTTGACCCTGATATGCGGGGTTGACCGACATCGAGCGCAGCAATACGGCGCGGGGGTTGGCGCTGTAAGTAAGGCGGTCGCTGCCTTTATCAAGGATGAAAAATCCGATGGGGCGGTTTTGGCACAAAATGGTTACGGCCAAACAGTCGGGCGCGGCGAACCGGCCGTTTTGCAGCCGCTCTTGGGGCGAAACCGAGTATTGTGCTTGCTCTCCGTGCAGACGGTAGTCCAAATCGGCGGCGTGTGCGGGGTCGTACAGCACAAGGGTAACGGTTTGGGGCATGGCGTGTTTTCCTGTTTGGCGGGCACTTGGCTTGTTTTCAGGCTGCTTTGAGGCCGTCTGAAAGCAAGGTGTCGGATACAAGTATCCGACTTGCGGCTATTGCAATAAAGGCAGTATGTTTGCAGGCTGATTATTTGAACATATTTTTAATAATGCCCATTACGCTGCGGGAAATGGCGTTGGTTACTTGGCGGTTGATTTGGCTGCCGATGGCGTCGGCAACGTTGTAGCCCAAACCTTGGCCGGATTTTTTACGTCCGCCGCTCAAGCCGCCGATCAGTCCGCCGAGGATGCCGGGATCGGCATTGGCAGCTTCTTTTTCTGCGGCTTTTTGCGCTTTTTCCTGTTCTTTGGCGGCATTTGCGGCTTCTTTTTCAGCGGCAGCCTGGCTGTCTGCTTCGGCCAATGCTTCAAAAGCGGAGTAGTTGTCCACCATGTCTTTATAGGTTGGATACAAATCGTCGTTTTGGAACAAACGGTTGCGCTCTTCTGCGGCAAGCGGGGTCAGGGAGGATTGCGGCGGCAGGATGAGGGCGCGTTCTACCGGCTCGGGCATACCTTTTTCATCAAGGAAGGAAACGAGGGCTTCGCCGACGCCGAGTTCGGCAATCGCTTCGGCAACTTTGATGTTTGGGTTGCTGCGGAAGGTTTCGGCAGCGGCTTTGACTGCTTTTTGGTCGCGCGGTGTGAAGGCGCGCAGGGCGTGTTGTACACGATTACCCAGTTGGCCGAGAATGGTATCGGGCAAGTCGAGCGGGTTTTGGGTGACGAAATATACGCCTACGCCTTTGGAACGGATCAGGCGCACGACTTGTTCGATTTGTTCGACCAGCGCATTGGCGGCATTGTCGAACATCAAATGCGCTTCGTCGAAGAACATCACGAATTTAGGTTTGTCCAAATCGCCGACTTCGGGCAGGGCTTCAAACAATTCTGCCAGCATCCACAGCAAAAACGCGCTGTACATACGCGGCGAGCGCATCAGTTTTTCGGAGTTAAGGATGTTGATGATGCCTTTGCCGTTGTCGGTTTGCATCCAGTCTTGCAGGTTGAGGGAAGGTTCGCCGAAGAATTTTTCTGCGCCTTCGTTTTCCAAAGTCAGCAGTTGGCGTTGAATCGCGCCGATACTGGCGGCAGAAACGTTGCCGTATTGTGTGCGGTATTCCGAAGCGTGGTCGGAAACGTGTTTCAACATGCTGCGCAGGTCTTTCAAATCCAGAATGTGCCAGCCTCTGTCATCGGCAACTTTGAACACGAGGTTGAGCAGGCCTTCTTGCGTGTCGTTCAGATTCATTAGGCGGGCCAAAAGCATAGGGCCCATTTCTGAAACGGTGACGCGTACGGGAATACCGGTTTCACCGTAAACATCCCAAAAGCGCACGGGGAAATTTTGCAGCCATTGTTCGCCCAAACCAAACTCGGCAATGCGCTCGCCCACTTTTCCGCTGTTGGCACCGGCTTGCGCGATGCCCGACAAATCGCCTTTGACATCGACCAAGAATACAGGGACGCCTTCGCTGCTGAAGGCTTCCGCCATGCGGCGCAGGGTAACGGTTTTCCCCGTACCGGTCGCACCGGCGATCAAGCCGTGGCGGTTGGCCATTTTACCTTGGATTTCGAGCGTTTTCCCGTCGGCACGCGCAATTTGAAATGTAGTCATGATTATTCCTTAGGATCCGTGATGTGAAACAATTTGTTGTCTTAAAAAACAAGCATTTTAACGTTTGCGGCGAGGGGGTTCAACCAAGCAAAGTTTCAGACGGCCTTAAGTTTTGCAAAGGTTTTTTTGCAGTGATTGGACAAGGTTGAAATCTGCTATAATTCCATCCAATCCGCAACCGTCTGACAAGGCGGTTGTTTTCTTTGTTTTTTGAATATTTTTTACGAAAGCGAAAGTCGGAATGACTGCACAACAAGCCCCTTTGGGCGAAAAAACCATGGCCGTGCTGATGGCGATGTTGGTCGCGCTGATGCCGTTTTCTGTCGATGCCTATCTGCCTGCGATTCCCGAAATGGCGAAGTCGCTGGGTTCGGACATCCACCGTATTGAGCAAAGCCTGAGCTTTTTTATGTTTGGCGTGGCGTTTGGTCAGGTAGTCGGCGGTTCGATTTCGGATATTAAAGGCCGCAAACCTGTCGCCTTGGTGGGCTTGAGCATTTACTTTGCCGCCGTTATCGGTTTGACGATGGTGAATAATGTCGAGCAGCTGTTGAACTTGCGTGCTTTGCAGGCGTTTGGTGCGGGGATGACCGTGGTGATTTCCGGCGCGATGGTGCGCGATTATTATTCCGGACGCAAAGCCGCGCAGATGTTTGCCTTAATCGGCATCATTCTGATGATTGTGCCGCTGATGGCGCCGATGATTGGTGCCGGCTTGCAGAATTTGGGCGGTTGGCGCATGATTTTCGGCTTTCTGGCCTGCTATTCGCTGCTGCTTTGGGGGTTGATGTGGTATTTCCTGCCCAAGCCGCACCAAAAAGGCAAAATCAGCATGGACGTGTTCGGCGTGGTGGCAGACAGGTTTAAACGCGTTTTGAAAACGCGAGCTGCGATGGGCTATTTGTTTTTCCAAGCTTTCAGTTTTGGTTCGATGTTTGCCTTTTTGACCGAATCATCGTTTGTGTACCAACATCTGTATCATGTTTCACCAAACCAATACGCTTGGATATTTGCGCTCAATATCATTACCATGATGTCGTTTAACCGCGTTACCGCATGGCGTTTGAAAACCGGTACGCATCCGCAAAACATCCTCAAATGGGGCATTATCGTCCAATTCGCCGCCAATCTGTTGATGACGGTTTTGGTGTTGTCACTGTCTCTGCCGCCTTTGTGGGCTTTAGTGCCATGTGTGATGTTTTCAGTCGGTACGCAAGGTTTGGTCGGTGCGAACACTCAGGCCTGCTTTATGAGCTATTTCAGCGCAGAGGGTGGCAGCGCAAATGCCGTTTTAGGCGTGTTCCAATCTCTCATCGGCGCATCGGTCGGCATGGCAACGACTTGGCTGCATAATGGTTCCGCCTTGGTAATGGCCGGTATGATGTTGAGCTCGACCGTATGCGGTATCGTACTGTTGTGGATTTGCTCGCATCAGGCTTGGGTAGAAAACGATAAAAAAGAATATGTTTAACCTTCAGGCCGTCTGAAAACGGTTTCAGACGGCCTCAACTCTATATTGAAGAAATTAACCATGAGTACCAGCAAACAACGCCCCATCGGCGTATTCGATTCCGGCGTCGGCGGCTTGACCAACGTCCGCGCCCTGATGGAACGCCTGCCAATGGAAAACATCATCTATTTCGGCGATACCGCACGCGTTCCCTACGGCACCAAATCCCGTGCCACCATTGAAACCTTCGCCATGCAGATTGTCGATTTCCTGCTGGAAAACGATGTCAAAGCACTCGTCATCGCGTGCAATACCATCGCCGCGGTTGCCGGACAAAAAATCCGCCAAAAAGCAGGCAATATGCCCGTATTGGACGTCATCTCCGCCGGTGCGGAAGCCGCTTTGCAAACCACCAAAAACAACCGAATCGGCATTATCGCAACCAACACTACCGTCAACAGCAATGCCTACGCACGCGCCATCCATTCAAAAAACAACGACACGCTGGTGCGCACACAAGCCGCGCCCCTGCTTGTGCCATTGGTTGAAGAGGGCTGGCTCGATCACGAAGTCACCCGCCTGACCGTACGCGAATACCTGAAGCCGCTCTTGGCCGACGACATCGATACGCTGGTGTTGGGTTGTACCCACTTCCCACTGCTCAAACCGCTTATCGGCCGTGAAGCACAAAACGTCACCTTGGTCGATTCCGCCATCACCACCGCCGAAGCCACCGCCAAAGCCTTAGCGCAAGCAGGTTTGCTGAATACAGAAAACGACAATCCGGATTACCGCTTCTACGTCAGCGATATCCCACTGCGCTTCCGCACCATCGGCGAACGCTTCTTGGGTAGAAGTATGGAACAGATTGAGATGGTAACGTTGGGTTGACTGGAAATATTAAAGGCCGTCTGAAAGGTAAGAACAAGGTTAAAGTCGGCGAAATTCACAATGAAGAAGACGCGATTAAAGAAATCGCTAAACTGGAAAAAGCCATGCAGCAGGCTGCTAGAGATTTACAGTTTGAAGAAGCGGCTGTGTTGCGGGATAAGATTCGGGGGATTAAGGAGAATTTGTTGTTTGGGAGTGAGTAATAAAAGCACTTGAAAGTTTAGTTGATGACCACAATGTTCTTAAAAGATGTGGAGAAACATCGTAACTTGATCAATTACATTCTGAGGACTGAAAATGACATATTCTTTTCGTGTAGAAAACATAAATGATATATCTGATATTCCTGAAAATCATTTGGAAATAGTTAGGGCGACTCTGCCTAGTAATAGAAGTAATGCCTTATCTCGTGAGCCAGATGGGGCACAAGCTGTTTTTGTTTATGAAATTGATGGTGAATTTAGAGCTAAGTTATTTGACCGCATAAAAAATACAGACAGTTATTTACAAGCAACAGAGGATAATTACTCTAATGACCCTCGCAGTATAGAAGTAGTATACGTTTTGGAGCAGCAGCAAGGGTAGCCTGAGGGACGCACAAACTCTCAAGCCGACGTGCAGTATGTGTGATACGCACACACACGTTTTTTACTGTTCAAACGATTGTTTCAAATTTTCAAATGACCTTAAAGTCGTCTGAAGACCTCTGAACGTAAAGCAAGCCGTAGCCTACATCCCACCAACCGCGTGTGTGGCTACGCCACACACTACCTGCGGATGGCACAAACTTTAAAACCGAGGTGTAGGGTGTGTGCGGTACGCACGCGTTCTTTTCCGTTCAAACCATTATTTCAAACTTTCAGACGACCTTAAACGTCGTTTAAAAACCTCTTAACGTAAAGCAAGCCGTAGCCTACATCCCCACCAAACGCGTGAGTGGCTGAGCCACACACACTACCTGCGGATGGCACAAACTTTAAAACCGAGGTGTAGGGTGTGTGCGGTACGCACGCACGCACGCGTTCTTTGTCGTTCAAACCATTGTTTCCAATCTTCAGAAGACCTCAAACGTCGTCTGGAAACTTTTAGAATAAAGGCCGTCTGGAATCCAGTTTTCAGACGGCCTTTTTACTTCCTTAGTATTTTACCTGCCCGACTGCGCCCACACGTTTTGCAGGTAGGCGTAGGTCAGCTCGGCGGTGCCGGAGACCAGTGCGATGTCGCTGCCCAAGTCTTCGGCTTTGCCCACGCCGATGGGCAAGGCGCCGGCGGCTTTGATGGCGGCTACTCCTGCTGCGGCGTCTTCGATGCCGATGCAGCGGTGGATGTCCGCGCCCACGCCCTCGGCGGCGGCGAGGAAGATGTCGGGGGCGGGTTTGGAATGCGCGACGGCGGCAGGGTCAGCAATGGCGTCGAAGAAGTGGGTCAGCCCCATGCGTTCGAGTAGGAACGGGCCGTTTTTACTGGCGGACGCAAGGGCGATTTTTTTGCCGTTTGCTTTTAATGCTTCCAGCAGCGGCAAAATGCCGGGGTACACGTCTTCGGGTTTGACTGCCTGAATCATCTCGACGTAGTTGTCGTTTTTGCGGCGGGTCAGTTCGGCGAACTCGGCTTTGCTGACGGTTTTGCCGCCGTGCGCGAGGATGCGTTTGAGCGAATCGTCGCGCGACACGCCTTTGAGCTGCTCGTTAAACTTGCGGTCGATGCTGATGCCCAGTTCTTCGGCGAGCTTTTTCCATGCGCGGTAGTGGTATTCGGCGGTGTCGGTGATGACGCCGTCGAGGTCAAAGAGCACTGCGGTAAAAGTCATTTTGCGCCCTCCTTATTTTTCCAACGCAACGGTATGGTTGCCGTTGAGCGTGATGTCTTTGCCGTACACCTGCAAATCGAGCGGTTCGCCTTTGAGCAGGGTGAAGACGACGTTTTCTTTGCCGACGGCGACTTTAATCAGACGGCCTCGGTAGTTGATATGGAAGACGTAGCCTGTCCATGCGCTCGGCAGGAACGGTGCAAAGCTGAGTTTGCCGCCCCAGGTTTTCATTTGGGCGAAACCTTGGACGATGGCGAGCCACGAGCCGGTCATGGAGGTGATGTGCAGACCGTCTTCGGTGTCGTTGTTGTAGTTGTCCAAGTCCAGGCGGGCGGTGCGCTGGTACATTTCCACGGCTTTTTCTTCTTTGCCCAGTTCGGCGGCGAGGATGGCGTGGATACAAGGCGACAGCGAGCTTTCGTGCACGGTCATCGGTTCGTAGAAGTCGAAGTTGCGGCGTTTTTCGTCGATATTGAAACGGTCGCCGAAGAAGTAGATGCCTTGCAAGACGTCCGCCTGTTTGATGAAGGGCGAACGCAGGATTTTGTCCCACGACCATTTTTGGTTGAGCGGCAAATCGTCGGGCGAAAGTGCGGACACGGGGCGGATGTCTTTGTCGAGGAAGCCGTCGTGCTGCACGAATACGCCGAGTTCTTCGTCATGCGGACGGTACATATTCGCGCTGATGTCCGCCCATTTTTCCAACTCGGCGGCACTCACGTTCAAATCCGGGCGCGGGTATTTCGCCAAGGCTTCGCGGGTGTAGTCCAATACCCATGCGGCGAGGGTGTTGGTGTACCAGTTGTTGTTGATGTTGTTTTCGTATTCGTTCGGGCCGGTTACGCCGTGAATCATGTATTTGCCGTTGCGTTTGGAGAAGTGGACGCGGTCCGCCCAGAAGCGGGACACTTCGACCAAGACTTCCAAGCCTTCTTTGGCAAGATAGCTTTCATCGCCGGTGTAGTTGGTGTAGTTGTAGATGGCGTAAGGAATCGCGCCGTTGCGGTGGATTTCCTCAAAGGTGATTTCCCATTCGTTGTGGCACTCGATGCCTGTAAACGTTACCATCGGATAAAGTGCGCCCGCCAAGCCCTGTTCGCGCGCGTTGTGCTGCGCCTGCGGCAGTTGGTTGCGGCGGTATTGCAGCAGGTTGCGGGTAACTTCGGGTTCCGCCAGTGCAAGGTAGAGCGGCACGGCGTAGGCTTCGGTGTCCCAATAGGTCGCGCCGCCGTATTTTTCGCCGGTAAAGCCTTTGGGGCCGATGTTCAGGCGCGCGTCTTCGCCGTAGTAGGTGGAGAACAGTTGGAACAGGTTGAAGCGGATGCCCTGCTGCGCTTCATCGCTGCCTTCGATGACCACGTCGGCGATTTCCCAACGGTGCAGCCAGCCTGCTTTGTGCGCGTTCAGCAAGGTTTCAAACGCAACGCCTGCGATTTTTTCCGACAAGGCGCGACCTGCGGCTTTCACTGCTTCCAAGCCTTGATAATCGCGGCTGGTGGTAACAATCACGCGTTTTTCAAAGGTTTCGGGCGTGCTGCCGACTTCGGCTTCAAAAGAATTAGAAACTTGCCAGTCGGTTTGGCTGCCGCCGAGGGCTTTGAAGCTGCCGGCGAAGGTTTGCTCAGCGTTGACGATGAATTGTTCCACGCCGAAGGGATTGGCGACGGTTTGGGTGGCAATGTAGGAGCGGTCGTCTGAAACGCCTTTGTCCAATACCTGCCAGAATTTTTCTTCGTAGTTGGAGTCTTCGTTTTTCACATCGGCGTCGATGATGGAATCGATGCGGACTTGGTGGGTTTTGCCGTCAACGGATACGGCTTCCCAGCGGATGAGAGCCAGCTCTTTTTGCGCGACGGACAGGAATTTGCACACATCGAAACGCACACCGAATACGGTGAACGAGCGGCGCAACACGCCGTGCTGCATATCGAGTTCGACGGAGAAGTCGGCAACGTCGTTTTTCGCCAAGTCCACTTCCTGCCCGTCGACAAAGATTTTGACTTTGCTGAAATTGAGCGCGTTGATGGCTTTGCCGAAATATTTTGGATAGCCGTTTTTCCACCAGCCGACACGGGTTTTGTCGGGGAACCACACGCCGGCGATGTAGGTGCCCAAGTGGCTGTCGGCGGAGTAGGTTTCTTCAAAGTTGCCGCGCATGCCCATATAGCCGTTGCCCAAACTGGTCAGGCTCTCTTGCAGCCGTTTGTGTTCTTTTTCCAGTTTTGCCGAACGCAGCGTCCAAGGGCTGATTTCCATGATTCTTGTATACATTTATGAAGCTCCTGTTATTAAAATTGTAAGTTCGGCAAAGGTTTCAGACGGCCTTTGCCGATGGTATTGATGGATTATTCGCCGTGGGTCTCTTTAATCAGACATACTGAGAAGGCTCCCAGCAGCAATACCGCGCCTGCAACCAAGAACATGGTTGCCTGATGGCTGCCCAGCATAGGGAAGAGGATAAAGCTCAGCAGAGAGGCGACGATTTGAGGCATACAGATAGAGCCGTTGAACAGACCCAAATAAGTACCCATGTGTTTGCCGGAGAGGGCATTGGTTACAATCGTCAAAGGATAGGTAATAATACCGGCCCACGCAATACCGATTAAGGTATAAGACAAAACCAGCGCGTATTGATTGCTGATGAAGAAAACGGAGAAGAAACCGAGTGCACCCAAAGCCAAGCAACCGAAATAACCGGCTTTATGGTATTTATTCGGTACTTTTGCCAGAATAAACGAACATATGACGGCAGCAATGGATTGTACTGCCGCCAAAACGCCGTACCAGTTGCCTGCTTCTTGGTAGCCTACGGAAGAGGCATCGGTTGTCTGCCAAACGTTTTCTGCAATCGCGCCTGCCGAGTAAGTCCACATATATTGGAAGGCGAACCAACAGAAGAATTGCACCAAAGTGACCGTCCAAAACGCTTTAGGTGCGGTTTTTAAGAGTTCGAACCAGTTGGCTTTTTCCTGATTTGCTGCTACGTCGATGCCGTGGTAGCGGGCGTAGGTTTCCGGATCATACTCTTTGACTTTGAAGATGGTGAACGCACTGGTAATAATCAGTAAGGCTGCGCCCACATAGAATGCTACGACCACGGTCTGTGGCACGACGCCTTTTTCGGCTGTGTTCGCCAAACCGATATACGCAAACACAAACGGCAGAATCGCCGCCACAACCGCGCCCGTATTCGCTAAGAAACTTTGAATCCCGTAGGCGTAGCTTTTCTGCTCCTCGTTGACCATGTCGCCGACCATCATTTTAAACGGCTGCATTGCCATATTGGAGGATACGTCCAACAGCGCAATCATCAGCGCGCCAAACGACAAAGCTGCCAAAGAAGCGTAGCCAAAACCGAAGCTGCCCGAGTTCGGCATCAGAATCATGACAATAACCGCAATCAGCGTGCCATAGAGCAGATAGGGCAGACGACGGCCGCCCAGGCGCGGCATCCAAGTGCGGTCTGAGTAGTAGCCCACAATCGGCTGAACCAACATACCGGCCAATGGGGGCAGAATGAAAAACCAGCCCAAATTATGCGGGTCAGCGCCTAGCGTTTGAAAAATTCGGCTCATTTGTGAGCTTTGCAGGGTAAAGGCCGTCTGAACGCCGAGATAACCGAAGCTCAGCATCCAAATCGTACTTTTTGCCAGTGACGGCAAACCTTGTTTTGCTGTTTTTTGCGTATTTTCCGA
>NZ_JBQCTZ010000004.1:0-59135 GCF_051963715.1 Neisseria sp. P0001.S005
ACGATAAGCACATGACAACCCAAACCCTTTTAATCGAACTTCTCACTGAAGAACTCCCGCCAAAAGCCCTCAATAATCTGGGCAACCATTTTGCCGCTTCTGTTGCTGAAGGCTTGGAAAAGGCGCAACTGATTGACGGCGCAGCCGAATACACTGCCTACGCTTCTCCGCGCCGTTTGGCCGTTCAAGTCAAAAACGTGAAAGCCGTTCAAGCCGACCAAAAAATCGTGAAAAAAGGCCCGGCCGTGGCGAATGCTATGAAAGACGGTGCGCCGACTAAGGCTTTGGAAGGTTTTGCGCGCGGTGCAGGTGCGAAAATCGAAGACCTGACCATCATCAATGACGGCAAGCAAGACGTGTACGCCTACGAGTACGTCCAAACCGGCAAATCGCTGGGCGAGCTTTTGGAAGACATCATCAATGCAGCAGTGAAAAAACTGCCGATTCCTAAAGTCATGCGTTGGGGCAGCAGCACATTTACCTTCGTGCGCCCTGTACACAGCCTGATCGTGCTGCACGGCGGCGACATCGTAAATGTCAGCGTTTTGGGCCTGCAAAGCGGCAACAAAACCTTGGGTCACCGCTTCCTCTCCAGCGGCGAAATCGCCATCGAAAATGCCGACAGCTACGCCGCACAAATGCGCGAGCAAGGCAAAGTGGAAGCATCGTTTGCCGAACGCAAAGCCGCCATTCAAACGGCCTTGAACGAGCAGGCAGGCCGTCTGAACGCGACCGTTGCCGCCGATGAAGCATTGTTGGATGAAGTGACCGCATTGGTCGAATGGCCTGTGGTATTGGAAGCCGGTTTTGAAGAACACTTCCTCGCCGTACCGCAAGAATGCTTGATTCTGACCATGCAGCAAAACCAAAAATACTTCCCGTTGCTCGATCAAAACGGCAAGCTGATGAACCGCTTCCTGCTAGTGTCCAACCTGCAAACCGAAGACCCGTCACACATCATTCAAGGCAACGAACGCGTATTGCGCGCGCGTTTGTCTGATGCCGAGTTCTTCTACAAACAAGACCAAAAAGCGACTTTGGAAAGCCGCCTGCCGAAATTGTCCAGCGTGGTTTACCACAACAAAATCGGTTCGCAAGCCGAGCGCATCGAGCGTCTGCAAAGCATTGCCGCCCATATCGCCAAAGCATTGGGCGCGGATGCCGCCGCAGCCGAGCGCGCCGCACGTTTGGCCAAAGCCGACTTGGTAACCGAAATGGTCGGCGAGTTCCCCGAATTGCAAGGCACCATGGGCAAATACTATGCCCGCTTGGACGGAGAAACCGAAGAAATCGCCGAAGCCATCGAGCAACACTACCAACCGCGCTTTGCCGGCGACAACCTGCCGAACGGCAAAGTGGCAACCGCCGTTGCTTTGGCCGACAAACTGGAAACCTTGGTCGGCATTTGGGGTATCGGTCTGATTCCGACCGGCGACAAAGACCCATATGCCCTGCGCCGCTCCGCATTGGGTATTTTGCGTATGCTGATGCAGTACGGTTTGGACGTAAACGAACTGATTCAGACGGCCTTCAACAGCTTCCCGCAAGGTTTGCTCAACGAGAAAACGCCGTCTGAAACTGCCGACTTCATGCAGGCGCGTTTGGCCGTGTTGTTGCAAAACGATTATCCGCAAGACATCGTTGCCGCAGTATTGGCGAAACAGCCGCGCCGTTTGGACAACGTAGTGGCCAAACTGCAGGCCGTTGCCGCGTTCAAACAGCTGCCCGAAGCCGCCGCATTGGCCGCAGCCAATAAACGCGTACAAAACCTGCTGAAAAAAGCCGATGCCGAGTTGGGTGAAGTCGATGAAAGCCTGCTGCAACAGGACGAAGAAAAAGCCCTGTACGCCGCCGCGCAAGGTTTACAGCCGAAAATCTCCGCCGCAGTTGCCGAAGGCAATTTCCAAACTGCTTTGTCCGAGCTGGCTTCCGTCAAGCCGCAAGTCGACGCATTCTTCGACGGCGTGATGGTAATGGCCGAAGATGCCGCCGTGAAACAAAACCGTTTGAACCTGCTGAACCGCTTGGCAGAACAAATGAACGCAGTTGCCGACATTGCGCTCTTGAGCGAATAAGGCCGCGTTTCAGTTGACCCTTTTTTCAGGCTGCCCGATATTTCAGGCAGCCTGAAGTTTTTCGGGCGTATCCCTTGCATGGCGTTCAAGGGTATAATTCGGCAGATTTGTCGCACGACAAATCGCGCACATAAACAATTTCCCACATTCAAGAGGCAGATTATGAATATCCCAGCCATCCGAACCGCACTCGATGCCGTATTGATTCCCCATACAATGCGCACCTTAGGCAGCGAAAAAGCCGTTACACTCCTTGAAGAGCGTTCAGACGGCCTGCATATCGGCCTGAAATTCGCGTTCCCAGTTGCCCATATCGCCGCAGACATTGCCAACGCCCTCCAAGAAGCCGTCATGGCACATACCGGCGACACGCATATCTATTTGAGTATCGATACCGAAATCGGTACGCACAAAGTCCAACCCGGCGTGGCAACCATCAAAGGCGTGAAAAACATCATCGCCGTTGCATCGGGCAAAGGTGGTGTCGGCAAATCAACGACCACTGCCAACCTTGCCACCGCAATGGCCAGAATGGGCGCGCGCGTCGGCGTACTCGATGCCGACCTGTACGGCCCAAGCCAGCCCACCATGCTCGGCGTACAAGACCGCAAACCCGACCAACAAAACAAAAAACTGATTCCCGTTGAAGCCGAAAGCGGCATTCAAGTGATGTCCATCGGTTTTCTGGTCGATACTGACCAAGCCGTCGTTTGGCGCGGCCCGATGGTCAGCCAAGCCTTGCAACAGCTGATGTTCCAAAGCGAATGGGACAATGTCGATTATCTCTTCATCGACCTGCCGCCCGGTACCGGCGATATTCAATTGACCCTGTCGCAAAAAATCCCCGTAACCGGCTCCGTTGTCGTCACCACGCCGCAAGACATCGCCCTGATTGATGCACGCAAAGCCGTGGATATGTTCAACAAAGTCAATATTCCGATTTTGGGCGTTTTGGAAAACATGTCTGTCCATATTTGCACCAACTGCGGCCATGCCGAAGCAATCTTTGGCGCAGAAGGCGGCAAAAACCTGGCAGAGCGTTTGAACGTACCGTTGCTTGGCCAACTTCCATTAAGCCTGCCTGTACGCGAAGCCATGGACAACGGCACATCTTCGGCCTTGTTTGAAAACAACCAAACCATCGCCGACATCTACACCGAAGCCGCATTCCAAATTGCACTGGCCATTGCCGATAAAGGCAAAGACTTCAGCAGCCGCTTCCCGAAAATCGTCGTCGAATAAAAAAGTTTAAAAAAGGTGTTGACAGCTGTGTGACCCGTCTCTATAATGCACAGCTTATCGGGTCGTTAGCTCAGTCGGTAGAGCAGCGGACTTTTAATCCGTTGGTCGAGCGTTCGAATCGCTCACGACCCACCACTTTTCCTAAGCCTAAACAATTGTTTAGGCTTTTTTCTTAGCTACCGCCTATATTGGGGTGTGCCTGTTTTGTGTCGAAGCCAAGACCGACACTGTCCAATATAGCCGCGTGTCCGTGCAAATGTTCGGGGGCTAGATGGGCATACTTCTGAACCATCCCGACATTTTCCCAACCACCCATTTCCTGCAAAGCGGCGAGCGGAACTCCGGCTTGTACCAACCAACTTGCCCATGTATGCCTAAGATCGTGCCATCTGAAATCAACAATGCCTGCCTGAGACAATGCGTTTTTCCAAACACGCGAACTGATGCTTTTCACGGGTTTACCGTTTGGTAGAGTAAAAACAAAAGATGGATGTTTGCCCATCCGTTTTTCCAATATACCGAGTGCCGTCTGATTCAGGGCAACGCCGATAGCGCGTCCTGCTTTGGCTTCGTCTGCCTCAATCCATGCCGTCTTGCGACTTAGATTGATATGCGACCACTTCAGCCCCAGTACATTGCGTTGCCGCAAGCCTGTCGCCAAACTGAACACTGCCATATCAGCTAAATACTCCGGCAGGGCATCAATCAGCCTTTGGGCTTCTTCATGCTTCAGCCAACGGATACGGCGTTTGGCTTCACGATACAGTTTCAACTTCGGCACATTGTCCAGCCAGCCCCATTCTTTTTCCGCCTTATTCAAAATCGATCGGATTAAGGCAAGATAGCGATTTTTGGTACTGTCCGAACAAGTCATGCGGTTAATAGTCTGCATGATGAAATCACGGCTCATATGGTGCAAGAAGATACCTCTGAAATGAACTAGACAGCGCAAACGGCTTATGTCATCCCTTATGCTTTTCTTGTCCCCCATCTCTTCAATCCACCGGACTGCCGCTTCATCCCACAGTCGTTTCGGTTTTTCGTTGAAATGTTCCTGCTGCCACAATTCATGTTTCAGTTTGTCATGCAGCCTTTGGGCTTCATTTTTGTCTTTGGTGCGAGAAGATTGTCTAATTCTTTGACCGCTTTGCGTTGTGATGTCAATGTAATAGACGCCGTTTTCGCGTTTATAGATCGGCATTTTTGTTCACTCCTACTTTCGAGTGAAGCCAGCATCCGCGCATTTTCCAGTTCGTTTATAAATGCGTCAAGTGCGGGCTGCGTGATACAATATTTCCGTCCGGGCATGGAGGCTGCCAAACGGCCGGAGCGGATATGCTCCCGTATAGTTTCGGGATGGCATTTGCAGTATTGAGCCGCTTCTTTCACGTCATATGTCTTCATGGATTACCTCGATATTTCATAAACCGTGTAGGGCGCGTTTTCCTGTAGTAGCGACAGCCGTCTAACTGACGCATATCGCTTGATACGGGATTCCAATACTAAAAAGTTGTTTCGGTCGATATAAAACAGCAGGCAGAGATAACCCTGCCTGTCTGCTTCGAGTGGAACGAGACGGAAGTGAGGAAACTGATCATCCTTTGGATTAAACAGGGCGCTTACTTTTACGGTAACAACTTCTACACTCTTCTCTATCAGCATAAAGTTCCCTAAACAAATTTCAGAACAAGTATGGAACAGAAGAAAATCAGTGCCGCAACTAACCATGACCGGTTTATCTTCGTTGTTACTTCGTCAAGGTATCCCTTCATTTGTTTGTCAATTTTGGCTTGGATTGAGGCGTACATCTTGCCTTCACTTTCAGCTAGCTCTTTACCATACCCTGCTAGAAGATCTGCCATAATCTGTTCACGATAAGTCTTCAAATCTTCAGCAATTTGAACTGCCGTTTTCAACGGTTCTTCGATTTCAGCAGTAATTCCGTCAAAATCCTCACAAGTACGGTTACGTTGTTCTTCAAACAAGGCTTTCAGCCGGCTTTCCTGTACCAACAGAATAGCAATAACCGGGTCGTCTGCTGTAAGTTTGATACCTGAAACCCGGAACACGTCGGCAATAATGGCATCTACTTCTGCTTTTCCCATATCATGCCTCTGATTTTTCCGGTTGGCGTTGAGTAGCCAAAAACTCTATTTGATCCAGTTGTTCATACAACTCACGCTGTACCGTACGCAGACGTTGGCGAGGCATCAAGCCAAATTCACCTGAATTTTGTGCTTCAGTTAAAATCAGGTTTTTGGTTGTCATTTCCTTTATATCTGCACCAAACGTATCAGGGTTGCGATGTGAAATATGTACCACACCGATAATACGATCCTTGTATTGCTTATAAACACCAAATTCTTCAAACGGTTTATCTTTAGTTACCACACCTTGAAAGTCGTTAAGCCAAATAACCACTTCAGCCTGTAAAGCATTTAACGTTTGCACCAAACCTGTAATACAGTCATCAAGAGCCTGTCCACCTACAAGTGGTACATGAATAATCATGCGGATACCGTTTTCGGCCAAGAAGGACGGTACTTCGTTTTCTGCCATATAAGACATCAATGGCACAAAAGTAGCAGCCCCGTTGTCAATGACAGCAATACCTTCCTCGTTTACCAGCTTCTCAATCAATCCATCAAAATAGCGGGAATCAATATTATTACTGTCATTTAAAATATCGATTACTTCAGGATTTAACGCCGAGAAACGGCTAAAAGAAGGATTTACGGGATCAGTATCAAAGCAATGCAGTTGCTCTCCACTGGCTTTTGCTTTGAGGTAGTCACCTAAAAAACTTGCAATCGTTGATTTACCAACGCCGCCTTTACCTTGTGCAATAAAATGGACTTCTTTCATGGCATAACCTTTCGTTTGTTCAAATGATTTTTTACAAAAAGAAACCTGCTCGTCCCTGAACAAGTTTGTGTTTGTAAAAAAAGCAGCCCTATAAGCAGGGCTGCCGAAGCTGCTAAACATTTATGCCTATGTAGAGCAGGAGTGAAGATTTAACGAATATCTACCCAGCGACCACCATTCTTCTCTTCGCCGACATATCGAACTTTATCGCCCGCAGTCGTCCATCCGTGGTCGTAATAAGCCTTGCAGTATTCCGGTTTATCAGGTCTGACGTAAAACTTTTTAACCGTCTGGCAATTTTCATCAAACGTATATTGTCGGCCAAAGCGATATTTGTTTTTTTGTTCGCATACCTTCTCAAACCTTGAATAACGCATCATACGGTTCAACTCTTGAGCGTCACACCGGCCAGCTCCATTTGCAATTGCATCAACCAAACCCGACATTTCGGCACTTTCCGAACTACTTGGACACATTTTTAAAAAGTTACGACGCGCCTTGATGGTATCGCCCAATTTTTTGTGGCGAATCGAAAAATATCGTCTAATAGAAGACGCACATTCGCTTGGACGATCACCTGATGACAGACATAAAATTGCCTCACACGCCAAGCGCGTATCGCCTGTAAGCACATCGTCAGCATAAGTCGCCGGCGCTGCTCCCAGTAACGCCGCAATTAACAAACCCAAAGATTTTTTCATACACACACCTTTTCCATATTGAAATAAAAGACGAAAAAAAGGATAATCTGCGTACCCCTACGAGATCATCCATCTCAACTTAAAAGCCGCTTTTGAATGAAAGCGGCTTTTTCATTGCCAAACAACTGTGCGAACTTGGAACTTACATCCATCCTGAACGATATTCACACACAAATCACCATTACCCCTCATCAACAGATCAACCTGTTTAGATGCGGCTCTCATACTATGATAAGTACCAATAATGATTTGCTTAACGGGCTTGCGGATTTTTTTCATGTTACTTCCTTTCGCTTTTAGATGAAGTGAAGGTCGTCTGAAACCATTTTCAGACGACCTTGAGAATAGGCGGGCATTTCTCTACCCGTGTTAAGATTGGATTACCACATCTTCTCTTTACACGAAACAAGAAATGCCCATGAAAAACAAACAAAAAGAGTTATTTGAAAATATTACTATCAGTGTTGTTTATGGCTCGCTTTTGATAAAAAGTCTGCCTCTATTTATTTTTTTATGCGTGATATTTTCCGCTTGGCAGCTATGGGAAAACCATAGTGAAATCTCAATAAAATTCAAATGGACGTGGAAACTATTTGTTTCTTCAGCACTTGCATTATTTATTGCCAAAATATTTTCGATCCATCATTTCAATCACAAATATGGGATCTATCCCGAATATCTTAACTATTCAATTTCTGTATGGACTATCATCACTGCTATTACGTTTTTAACACTTCCAATCTTGTGGCATATACTCAAACTCATGATAGAGGGTAGAAATGCCCCGTTATTTAAATCTTTTAAAAAAGGTATCTATGCAATAACACTCTTAATGATGTGGGGGCTTATTATCAAAGCATATGATAAAGCTACCGAGTATGATCGCTGGCCACTCATGTTGGATGCGTACAGCTATTCCGACTGCAAAACAAGTCAAGGTAGTATTGCCATACGAAAAGATGATACAACGTGTTACCGATTCATACTTAGCTATCCACTCAAAGTAGAGATGCAGGAATATCCATCACCTAAACCATGAGGAGCAACCGTGGCATGAGCCGACATCCAAGGATAACCAAATAATCATTTCCGATATAATCCACACCTGAAAGCCGATGGCTATCGTTGTCAGAGCCGATTGCCTATCGTACTCTTTCCAGCCTCGGAATATATAGAATGAATGCAACAACGCCCATGTTAAAATTATAGACAGTCTGATTTTATTGCAGCAGTCCACTTATCATTCATCTCCAAATGTGAACTAAGGCGGTAGAAAAGGTTGTCTAAAGCACGTTTTCAGACAACCTTGTTTTCAACTCTCCCGAAAAAATCCCGCAAACCTACCCTCAAATTCCTCCGCAATCTCTTCAATATCGTCAAAATCGCTATCTTTCCAAAGATCACTGTCATTTAGAAACCACTCGAATTTCCACCAGTATTCATTTGCGACGCGCGATGCGAGGAATGCGTCATCGTGATTCTCACGGTTCGCCTCAAAAATATCCTGTCCCGAACGCACATAAACTGACGATTGGTTTTCAAAATGTTCACTGATTTTTGCTGCCTTGTTTTGCAGTTCTTTAATCTTAGCCTTTATCATATTCATCATAATGACACCTTTGAACTATAATAATTTGTCTGATTATTTCAGATGAACCCAAACGGAAACCCGCTTCTTGCACAAGCGGGCTTGGATTTGGATACATGTTTAAAGACGGGTAGCGCCGTCTGAACATTTGGGCATTTGCCCTATCGGACTTTTCCGATAAATACCCGCTCACGGCAGGGAATATAAAAATCAAAATGTATTTTGCAGCTTGTCCGCAGATTATCGCTGCTGCATCGGGAATACGTCCCGATTAAGAAATACGTCCAACTTGCCGCCTGTTACCGGACCCCACTGGGCAACCCGGATGCGCGGCATTTTTTTTGGCAGGTCGGATGATGCCTGCAACCGTTTGTCCGATTTACCCAAAGGCTCGATCACCTTTTTTACGCATGATGTTTCAGTCTTTTCAGGCCAAAACATCTCCGAAGGCCGGTTGCTTCGTTCCAAATATTTAAAGATCTTTCTGCGTTATTTGCAGAATATATCTGTATTATAAGCAGATTATTTTCTGCGTCAAGTGCAAATTTGCATTTTGATGAAAATAAAAAGGCCGTCTGAAAATTCAGACGGCCTTTTTATTGGGCAGTTGAAGATTATCTGTGAACATTTGCCACTATTCCTAAATAACAGAGTGATTCATTCAAGAATAGCTTTGGATTTACAGAAACTCCTTGCAAATCATTATTCAGGTTGGAGATAGGCGTAATTATTTTCTTCTATATTTTCGATGTTCAACCATGACCCCCAACGTTTTCAAGTCAGAGTGGGAAGAATGGAAAATTTCAAAATCTTCATTTAATGGATATAGCTCAAAAACTTTTTTTCCATCAACGATGCCACGCGCACGGTACTTTCTGAAAAAAATATCCTGACCATTACTTGTGGCCAAAACAAAGTCTCCAGCTTCGGCTTGCAAAGTTGGGTCCAAGATAATCTTATCGCCTACCTGAAAATCTGGACTCATACTTAAATCATTTATTTCAAATGAAAAAGATTGTGCTGAAATTGTTTCTTCAGTTATCAACCACTCGTCGATTTTTAAAAATTCAACATGACTTTGGATTTTATCCCAATCTAATATTTGCTGCTTATTTAACAAAGGAATCCTATGATAGCCAGATGGAAGAGAAATATCCTTTGCTATATGAGATGACATCAAGTCAACAGGGGAGCAGTTTAAGGCTTTAGCAATTACACTTATCTTTTCAGTAGTCAAGGATTGTTGACCTCTTTCTATTCTTGAGAGGTTACCAGTATCCGAACCAATTTCAAGAGCTAATTGCTCAAGAGTCATTTTTAATTCTTTTCGCCTAGCGCGAATGTTTTGTCCAATATCCATTCTTACATTCTCTAATTCTGCGTGAAATACATCAAAGCTGTGAAAGCAGAATAGCCTTGTTATTTTTCTGCGTTTAACGCATAATAAAAAAGTTTTTAGTAGGAATCAGATTATGACTTCACCTTTAAAATTAGCTCGCCTAGGGCGAAAACTGACGTTGGAACAAGTTGCCGAATTGGTTGGCAGCGATAGTGGGAATATTTCCAGAATTGAAAGAGCGAAACAAATCCCGAATAGGGATTTGGCAGCAAAACTGGTTGAGTTATTCAGAGAAGATGGACTCACGGAGGTTCATCTTTTTTATCCAGAACGTTTTGAAACCAAATAACAATGCTCACAGCCGAAATCCGCCACCACATAACAACGGACTTCGTGGTTTACCGCGAGTTCGGGCTTTTGTGCGGCTCCAATATTCAGGCAGCGACATTATTGTCAGGGCTGTTTTGGTGGAGCGACGTGGCCGATAAAGAACCAAAACGTCAGGGTTGGTTTTATAAAACCGCTTCCCAGCTGTTCGATGAGTTCGGACTGACACGGCGTGGCTATGAAAAGGCAAGAAAATTCCTTTCAGGCAAAGGCGTTATCCAATGCCGACGTGCAGGTGTACACGGCAGGATGCACTGGCAACTCAATAAAGAGCGTCTGTTAGAGCTATGCTATCTTGTCAAAGGCCAACCAGTGCCGCAATTCAACAGCCGTTACCATCTCGACATCGACAAATTCCGTCTTGAAAAATGGATCAATCTCGACCTTTGGAATGACTTCCTCAAAATGCGCGCCGAAAAAGGCAAGCCAGTCAGTCTGAAGCAGAAAAAGATCCTGCTCAATCAACTCAAAGACCTCAAAAATAAAAATTACGACTTGGAAGCTGCTATGCGAAAAGCCATTCTAAACGGCTGGGCAGGCTTCTACGCATCCGACCGATCGCCTATCCGCTCACAGCCGACACCCGAAGCAGAAGCCCTTAAGGTGCTGGCAGAATATGAGGTACAAATCAAACAATCCGTTCATCCTCCTGATATAGACGGACAGCGGAATCCTGACAACCCTCACCGTCAAAATCTCCTAAATTACTATAAGAAAAAACAGTAATCATCAGGCTGTTGGCACAGCCATGCCCCAAAGCTGCTCCGGCAGCTTTTTTTGTGTTTTTTTGCCGGTAATTAGGCCGTCTGAAAGTGATTTTTTCCTGTTCTCTTCAAAAATTAGAGATGTGATCGGCTGTTTTTCTGCTCCATTTCCCTTTTTTATCCCAATCAGATTTAAAAAATCGGTTTTTATGTTGAAAATAAGTATCTGAAAATATTGTGTTTGTACATAATGAGCAAAGAACTTTGGCTTTAGAGGACATAGAACTTTGTCCGTATAGGACGGCCTTTATACAAAGATCACGTTCACAGACCACTATCAAAAAATATTACAGGCTCACGCCTGACTGTTTTTTGTGCAATTTATAATGGATGTAGATGGATATTGATGGTTGAGAGGATATAGACTCTTTTTGAGGGAGAGATATGTACAGGTTTTGTGGATAAATCGTTAGAAATATGTACAGGGTTACTGTACAATAAATTATATTGCCTAATGGAGATACAAAAAATGGACTATGTAATCAGCTACACCGCAGCCCGTGAAGATTTGGCGCAAGTTATGACTAAAGTTTGTGAAGACCAAGTAGTAACACATATTACGCGCCGGAACGGAGGGAACTGTGTCTTGATGTCTGAGGAAGAGTACAGCTCTATTATGGAGACACTTTACCTGTTCGGAAATCCTACTAATGCTGCACGTTTGGAGCACTCGCTGGCTCAGGCAGAACAGGGGGAATTTGTAGAGGTTGATCTGTGAGAAAGCACCGTTTTACCGCTGATGCCGCCGAAGATTTGGCATATTGGAAAAAGCATGATGCTAGGAAGGTTGAACGGATTAAGTTGCTTTTGGAAGATATTAAAGCCAACCATCCGAAGGGAATCGGGAAACCCGAACCACTTCGTCACCATAAATCGGGCTTATGGTCGCGAAGGATTGATCGGGAACACCGTTTGGTTTATTCGGTAGATGAAGATACGGTAACTGTATATGCCTGCCGATACCATTACGAACGCTAAACCAACTTGTTGACTTTGAGGCCGTCTGAAAATTCAGACGGCTTTTTCATTTGAACTCGTCTGGGTTAATCGGTTTTTGCCAATCAAATTTGTTCTTTCCGGCATTAGATTGAGCCAAAGTTTCTTTTTGCTTTTCAGGTTCAGAAACGGGGCTTTTTGAATTAGTTAATTTATTATCATTTTGAGATTTTTCTACCTTCTTTTCAGCTCCTAAATTCATTTTTTGAAGCCGGGAACGGATGAATCGATTTAATGCCTGTTGGCTTACTCTTACATTTTTCTTTTCAGCCAAAAACTGCAATATCAGTTTTTCAGTAAACCCAAGCTGCTTCATTTCTAAAATTTCATCTTTATAAGGCTCCAGTACGGATCGTTTCCCTGAACTCAATTTATTTTCATACGATTTGATGAAATCTTCTAAATCACTCATACACACCTCTTACAACATCATAACAACATTTATACAACCTATTTTACAACCTATACAACACTTATACAACACTTATACAACACTTATACAACCTATTACAACAATAAACAACTAAAAACAACATATATACAACATTCAAACAACAAATATACAAGAATTTTTACAACATTAATACAACCTATTACAACAATAAAACAACATATACAACATTATTACAACAACTATACAACCTATTAACAACCAAATAACAACACATATACAACAATTAAACAACAAATACCTCCTCTCCACGCGTACTTCTTCTCTCAAAAAAGGATATTGGCTAAGTACCAATAAATTTTAACTACAACGCAGGATAGGCAACGAGTGCCAAAAACAGGGTGGTTTTACCACCCTGATTCCGCCCAAAAGGGCGGAAACGCCGCAAAGCGGCTGAAGGTTTGAACAACCATCGGGGGCATCTGCCGCCGTGTTGTTGGTTGATGTCTGAATTTCAAAGCGCAAAAAGTCCAGACCAAGACAAGTGTCTCTGCACGGCTTCCACCTTTTCCACCACGCCACAGAAGGCGCGCCGGACAAAGATGAAAGCCGCACAAAGCCAGTCTGGACTTTTTGCGCTTTGAAATTTTTAACGACATCACAACACGGCGGCAGATGCCCCCGATGGTTGTTTATTTATGAATGAACATTTATGAAAGGACTATCAGATGGGATTAGATATGTATGGCTATACCATGAAAGCCGAGTTTGTCGGCAACCGTCAAACCGATGTGAATGTGAGTGAAGATGAACGCGAAGAAGCAGCACTGAATCATTTTGCCTACTGGCGAAAATTTAACCATCTTCATGGTTGGATGGAAAACTTATATCGTCAAAAAGGCGGAAAAGCTGAAGTCTTTAATTGCTGCACTGTTCGGCTAGAACTTGAAGATTTAGACCGTCTGGAATCTGATTTAAATGAAGAAAAATTGGAATACACGCCGGGCTTTTTCTTTGGAGACGATGAGATATATCCCGAAGACATTACAGAAACTAAAAACTTTATTGCTAATGCCCGTCTAGCGATAGCTACGGGACAAGCAGTGTTTTATGACAGTTGGTGGTAATGGTACACGGTTTCAGGCGGTAAAGGCCGTCTGAAACCATAGGGAGCAAGAAGATGGAAAACACTGTTAAAGAGCTGAAAAAACGTATTTATTCGTTTGGTGCTGTATACAAACCCTCTGATGTTTTTCGTGATTTCGTTGAGCTGGCAGCGATTGCCGTTTTAAACAGCTATATTCGGGATGAAGATTGGGAAAATCGTGAAGAGCGATACCACGTTATCCGCCGACAATATAAAGAAGAGGCTTTTAAAATTTTTCCTGAGCTATTAGGCGTTTTGGCTTCGGGCTGTATTCGAGCGGTGAAAGTCGGAAACTACGAAGATTTTTTGGGCGAACTTTATATGGACTTGGGAGCGTCGAACGAGCGTAACGGACAGTTTTTTACGCCAATGTCTATATCAAGAGTGATGGCAAGACTGGCAGGAATCAACACGGTGGAGAAGCTGACGAATAAAAGATTTGTTTCTTTACTTGAGCCATGTTGTGGCAGTGGTGCGAATCTGCTTGCTTTCGCCGAACATATCGCCGATAGCGGAAAAATTCCAAGCTTACATATGGCAGCGGTTGCGGTAGATATTGATGTTTTATGTGTGTGGATGTGTTTTGTGCAATGCCATTTTTACGGTATTCCCGCAAAAATTATACATGGCGACAGTTTGAAACCTGAATTTCATACGGCTTGGCGGACGGTGCATTGGTTGCGTGGAGGATTTGAAGACGAGATGAAAGCTGAAATCGTCGCTGACAAAAAAGCCGCTTTCGATGCAGCACAGCAACACCATAGAGAAACGAAGATTACCGCCCCTTTGTTGACTTTGGAAGAACAGTTGGTCTTGTTTTAAGGAAAGGAAGAAGCGTGATGATTCAAGATGTGAAAAAAGTGGATAAGGTTGACAGTATTTTAAATGAGGTTTCGACATTAAGCCCGAAGGAAATCCGAGAAATTTTTATGCGGATGTGGCGACATATGGATGCACTAAATTACGGTTTGACGGCTGACGATTGTGTTGAACTTTTTGCAACCGCTTTAAAAGGCAGTTCAGATTTGACCTATGATTTGCTGAAAGACACCTGTCATGATTACAGTGTTGGAACAATGACAGAAACATTTGCCTTATTACCACGAGAAACGTATGACAAAATGTTTTCAGAATGCCTAAAAGGTAAAATTCCTACTGAAACGAGGCTGGATACCGAAGCCCTAATTAATCTATTAATGTTGGAAAATGTTTCTGAAATTGAAGCAAGCATTAGAAAAGGTTGTATAAGAGCAACACATTTTATAGGTTCTAACAAAAAATATATCTATGATACAGGTATTGATGATGAAGAAATTCAATGGGAAATTGAAGATTTTAAGGCGCATTACCCTCACACTTGGTGGACGGTAGAGCAGATTAATTATAATGACTAAGATATAAAGGTCGTCTGTAATCACGGTTTCAGATGACCTTTATCTGTCTAAGCCAAATTGAAAAAAAGAAGCCCGCCGCAGCCCCGTTACCGCCTCTCAAAGTTCGGCAGAAACGTCCCCACGCCCCCAAGAGAAAAACAGACTTAGGCAACTTTTCCGGCACCTTCGGCAGCCTGCAAAATTGCCACGCCTATTTCTCTCTTGCCCCCTACGGCGGGCTTTTTTATTTATGAAAAATTAGTACTATTCAATCTAGTAGCTGACAGCTCTTAAACTGGAGCTATTTAGACAAAATATCTGCCTTTGTCGATTTTGAGTGGTGTTTGACGTGGGCAGGGATGGAAAATAACACATAAGGAAAACTAATGCTTTTACTAAGGCGTGAACACATTGATCGCTTGTTTGATATGTTGATAGCAAACCGCAGGTTTGATACTCCATTTAAAATTACGGAGTACGATGGTGGGATGAATTTTTTGGGTACGTTTGGCGAAGTCCCGGTACACGAGCTTGGAAACCGATCAGCGACATTGTGCTTTGAATGGAAAGGGGAGATTTCTGAACCACGAGATACCCATGATATTGCGGGGATGAAGCCAAACATTCTTTATGACTTTAACGGATCAGGACGGCACTTTGATAACCCTGATCCGCGTTACCTGCTTCCTGTGGGTTCAAAAGGGTTGATTCTGAAGCATATTGTGATTAATGACGAAGACGAGCTTTTGAGGATTTGGTGTAACCGACGAAAAATTTATTTTTACCGATACCGGATATTGAAAGCCACCCCAATTGTGCGGAACATTTTATTGCATAAGGCATGGCAGGAAATTTACCGGATAAATGAAATATGCCGTAACACTTCATTCGAAATTGCCATATGCCACCGCCCAATGGAAAACGAATAAACATCCAACCGAGCTTTTATCTACTAGAGCTAATAAAAGGTCTCTTTTTCTCTTTTTTTTGTTCATTGCTATAATTGTCCATTTACATTACTTAGCCCAATCTATGAAATCCTTCGTTTACTCCCAAGCCATATTTCCTCCATTATCACTATTATTCCTATCATTGATAGCTGCCTTTCCTGTCCCAACATCAGCCGCTCCCACTCCCGAAGCCATTTCACAACAACAGGATATTCTCCAGCGTCAACGGGAGAAGCAGCTGCGTGAACAGATGTTGCCTGAACAAGATGTACGTTTAGATGATGCTGATACAGGTAGGGAGAAGATGGCAACACAGGCAGATAGTGCAAATTCGGATGAAGCAAGCCCATGCTTTCCTATTTCTGAAGTGGAATTGGTAGGTAAAGGAGCCGCTAAATTTCGATTTGCGCTCAATCAGGCTTTGCGCCAAACACATTTTGTTCCCGGCAAGTGTTTGCATGCGGGCGATATCAATCAAATCATGTCTTTGGCGCAAAATGCTTTGATCGGCAGGGGGTATACCACGACACGTATTTTGGCTGCGCCACAAAATTTGAATAGTGGCAAGCTTCAATTAACACTGATGCCGGGCTATCTGCGCTTCATACGAATCGATAGATCTAATGATGCCCAAACCCATGCTGAACGCATTGCAGCATTCCAAAACAAATTTCCCACCCGCTCAGACAATCTGTTGAATCTGCGTGATTTAGAACAAGGGTTGGAAAATCTCAAACGGCTCCCAACAGCAGAAGTCGATATTCAAATCGTTCCTGTAGAGGACGAACCAAACCAAAGTGATGTTGTGGTGCAATGGCGGCAACGTCTGCTGCCCTACCGTGTAAGTGTAGGCGTGGATAATTCAGGCAGTAAAGCGACGGGGAAATATCAAGGAAATATCACTTTCTCTGCCGACAATCCTTTTGGACTGAGTGATATGTTTTATGTAAATTATGGACATTCAATTGGCGATACGCCCAATGAGGAAAATTTTGACGGCCATCGCAAAGAAGGCGGATCAAACAATTACGCAGTACATTATTCAGTTCCTTTCGGTAAATGGACATGGGCATTCAATCATAACGGCTACCGTTACCATCAGGCAGTTGCCGGATTGTCGGAAGTGTATGATTATAATGGGAAAAGTTATAATACTGATTTCGGTTTTAACCGCCTGTTGTATCGTGATGCCAAACGCAAAACGTATCTTGGTGTAAAACTGTGGACAAGGGAAACAAAAAGCTATATTGATGATGCCGAACTGACTGTACAAAGGCGTAAAACTGCAGGTTGGTTGGCAGAACTTTCCCACAAAGAATATATCGGCCGCAGTACGGCAGATTTTAAGTTGAAATATAAACGCGGTACCGGCATGAAAGATGCTCTGCGCGCACCCGAAGAAGCCTTTAACGAAGGCTCGTCACGTATGAAAATTTGGACGGCTTCGGCTGATGTAAACATTCCTTTTCAAATCGGTAACCAGCTATTTGCCTACGATACATCTGTTCACGCACAATGGAACAAAACCCCGTTGACATCGCAAGACAAACTAGCCATCGGCGGACGCTACACTGTGCGTGGCTTCGACGGTGAAATGAGTTTGTCGGCTGAGCGAGGCTGGTATTGGCGCAACGATTTGAGTTGGCAATTTAAACCAGGCCATCAACTTTATTTTGGGGCTGATGTGGGACATGTTTCAGGACAATCCGCTCAATGGTTGTTGGGGCAAACTTTAGCTGGTACAGCAATGGGGATACGCGGACAAATGAAGCTTGGCGGAAACCTACATTACGATATATTTACCGGCCGCGCATTGAAAAAACCCGAATTTTTCCAATCAAAGAAATGGGCAAGCGGTTTCCAGATAAGCTATACGTTTTAAAACAGTATCGTCAAATGAGCTATAAGGAAGAGATAATAAAATTTGATAATAGCTGAGACCCTGCAAAATACCTCTCTTCACCTATTTACTGACAGCCAAAAACCTGTGTTGGGGTTCAGCTGTTGGGGGAAAAGGAATTTTGCAAAGGTCTCAGGATGTGTGTTGTTATACAGGTAAGTAAAGGTCGTCTGAAACGGTTTTGCTGTTTTCAGACGGCCTTTTGAATTCATACAAGCTATGGCTTGGCTTGCTTATATTTATAATTGTCTAAATTTCCAATAATCTCGTCCTTCAATTTTCCAGTAACAGAATTCGTCCGGTATTAAATACCCAAAATCCATTGCCTTTGAAAACCAGCCATCATAGACATAATCTTCATGACATCTGTCCCAATCCATATGCAGATACACTTCCGTATCAAAATTGATATAGAACAAAGGCAGCCTCGAGGAAATCTGATTGATTTTTAAGAAATCACTTTGCGGGCCAGAGTCTGAGATAGGATCATTGTACGACAGCTTGTTCTCGACAACGGAATATAACCTTACCGCTTCATCAGAAGTAAACCCCTGAAACATCAGTTCCTTCAATTCATCTTTTTTTAATACAATGACTGAATCTGATTGAATATAGCTTTCAAAATTGTCCTTAGTTAACTGCCAGATACCGTTTCGGTAATAATAACTATTCATTTCATCCTGATATTGTTCTAACGTAATATTACCGTTTTTAAAATCCAAATCTAGATCTAATTTCATGTTTAATATGAAATTTTCTTTATAATCAATCAAATAATATATCTTTTTCTTATAGACAAAAATAGATATGCATTGAGTATATTGAAAGATGGCATTTAATAATTCAGATTTAAATTTCTCAATTTTTTCCATATTTGACAAATTCCTTAATAACTTTATCTTCAGCAAGTCGTAGCCCACATTAAATCTGCAGCGAAGGTGTGCGCGGTACGCACGCACGCGAGCTTGAGTCTAATAAAAAGGTCGTCTGAAACATTTTTCCAGCTTTCAGACGACATTTTGCCAAATATTATCGGCAGCGGCTCAATGCCAACCTTAAACCTGCTCCGATTTCTTCAGGGCTGTTATCCAATGATAAAATAACATCGTCTGCATCAATGGCATCCCACGCTTCCAGCTTGACATGGCGGCTCGGGCTGATTTTCAGGCAACCGTTGTGCAGCCAAATATCCCCGCTCATCATGTTTTTAAATAGGGCGCGTCTGGTTTTATAGCCCAAGTTCCCGCATAGGTTGGCAACCCAATCCTCATAGCGTTGCCGAATTTTTTCGGTATCAAAAAAATCTTGGTCTTCTGGACTGTCATAAACGAAAGTCCTGCTGTTTGCCAACGCTTGCAAGACCGTCGTGCCTAAAGTTTCATTGTCGGTATCCAATGGCAGGATATGGGGGGGATATAGGTGGTCTGGAGCATATCGCCCAAATCCTGACCATGTTTGAATAATCAAGGCTCTTTCATTTGCCTTATAGCCAGCCCAATAATCTTGTTCTTGATTAAAAGTCATTTATTCAATCTCCGTAATTTTGACTGTAATGTTTTGACTTTTGCCATACTCTATCACACGTTGTAACTGCAATCTTTGCTCCTTATTAGTTTGTGCGGGTATGGCCAGATGGATTTCGCGCTGTTTGATCATGTCGGCCCTTAATGTCATACCCGAAAGGCTATGACGTTCAAAATTTGTCGTCTTAGAGTTGTCTCTACACCGCTTCGGATAATGATTTTGCTAGCCGTGCTGCCGATATGGGTGTGGCGGTGGGCTGCTTTTGTCTGATTGCTGTGGCGGCTTGTTGAAAGAAAGGCCGTCTGAAACGTATTTGTTGTTTCAGACGGCCTCTTAGCTCAAATCTTGAAAACCGCATGCGTGCGTTCCGCACATCCTACGTATTGAGTTTAGGTTTCATATGGGCTACGGCTTACTATCCCCCTTTGCAACATTGCCGTTTGCCGGAATACGGATATTCCCGACTCCTGCCACTAAGGGAATCTGCCGGTAATGGTCGGTTTGATGTTTTTCACAGATTACGGATGCCTGCAAAAAACGTGAAGAATTCGTGAAGGCTATGGTTTGCTAAAATATATTATAGATTCAATTGAAAAATAACAGATTCAACTGTACCTTTCTTATATCTGATTTCTTTAAAGTTTTTCCCATTATCAAAACTATAAAAAAGTCTCTCTTCCTCACCAGAATATCCCATCTCTAATACTAAACAATCTATTTCACAATTACTCCCTCCACTCATATATGTGGTATCAATAGAAAATATATTACATAATTCCAGAGAATTATATTTATCTATATCAAATAGTTGCTCTCCAAAATCCAAACCATTGTTTCCACCTGCATAATACTTCTCTTCAAAGGATGATTTCAAACTATTAAAAACTGTATTTAGTGTAAAATACTTACATGGGCATATCTTAGGATATATATTCTCTCCTATTATTATCTGAATTTTTCCATAAATAAAACCATTACATTCAGAGTTTTTTTCCCATAAAATCCCAAATTTTCTTGTTGAGTCCATAATAATATTCATATAAATCCTTATTTTAATAACTTATTCTTTGATTGATCGGGGTATGCTTTTTTAATTCCTGCTTTTTGTTGACTTGTTAAGGACAAGGGATTCTTCTTATCGGATGTAGAACCAGCCCAATGCCAAGGTTCATTTTTCCTATCACCCCCCCTATAACGATGAATATGTCCTTTATCATCAATTGCAAATCGCTGTTTACCAATTTGTACTGAACTTTCAATTAACTGAACTGAATTCTTTGGCTCAATACCAGCATCAAACTTAAACCCTAACTGACCAGGAGTATGTTTAGGATTAGATTTATAAGTAGTTTCACTAACCGTTTTATCTGGATTTTTAATTTTTATTGGGATAGCTTGAGGGACAGGTATAGAAGACTCTGCTCCCTGTCCTTTAGACGTACCAAAATCATTCTTTTGATGACTCTTCGACGCCAATGCCGCACCCGGAATCCTGTCCACCTTCGCAACATTGCCGTTTGCAGGGATACGGATATTCCCCGCACCCGCCAATAAGGGATCGCTGCCGGTAACGGTCGACCTGATGTTTTTCAGGTTGCCAACGCCCGCAAGAATCGGGGCTTTTACCCTCGGATTGGGGTTGACAAAGCTCGTCAGCCAGTCGGTAACGTTCAGCGCAAGCTCTTCGTTTTTCCGCTCTTCCTGCCTGATTTTGGTGTCTTTCGTCCCGCTGTGCAACCAGGTCAGGTTGCGGTATTCGGGTTTGTCCTGTCGGCGGTATTCCTCAAACAGCTTCGGATCGTTGTAGGCTTGCGGATTTCTTGCGCCGTAGTCGCGGTAGTCCCAAGTATAACCCAAGGCTTTGTCTTCGCCTTTCATGCCGATTGTGGAAATAACCGTTTGGTCGGTATAGCCGTCTTGGGAACCTTTATCCACCCAGCGCAGTATCTGCCTGCGGATTCTCATTGCCGCTTCTTGACTGCTGATTTTTCTGCCTTCGCGTTTTTCGACTTCACGCTTGAGGGCTTCGGCATATTTGTCTGCCAGTGCCGTTTCCTTCGGATGCAGCTGCCTATTGTTCCAATCGACATTCGCCCCTACTGCCGCCGTACCGACATTCCCGCCCGCCGCATAGCCGATTGCCGCCCCGCCCAGTGCGTTGACCGCCGCTTTGCCCGCCGGGCCGAGGTTTTCCGCCGCTTTGTCCAAATACGGTGCGGCAAGGGAAGTGCCGCCGCCGGCCAGTATGCCGCCGAGGTTGCCCGTCGTCAGTCCGCCTGCCGCCCCGTGCAGGATACTCCTGCCTATGCCGCCTTCTTTCCAGGTGTCGTAGCGGCTTTGGTTTTCGGCAAGGTAGGCGTTTACTTGGCCGAGTGTTGCGCGGATGGCGGCTTTTTCGGTTTCGCTGTCTGTGTTTTGCAGTTCCGCCTCCAGCAGGGTTTTGGCTGCCTGATACCGTTCGTAACTTCGGGTGTTGCCGAGTTTGTCGGAAACGGCTGCTGTGGCTTGTGCGGCATTTTTACCGAACTCCTGCGTTACTTCCCTTTGCAGGTTGATTTCTTTGGCCACCGCGTCTTTGTCGAAGCTGTTTTTCAGACGGCCTGAGTGTTGATCCGCAGTTTCGGTGTCGATGCCGGAGTAGATACGCGCTTCGGTTTCTTTGGCAGTCCTGCCTGTTCGGGCAAGTTGTCCCGCTTCGTCGGTGATGTGTATGTTGCGGGTGTTGATGCCGCTGCGGGTGGTGCTGTTTTTGCTGTCTCCATCGCTGCCGTAGCCGGCGGACAGGCTGATCCTGTCGGCAGGCCTGCCTTGTTTGTCGGTAACCGTGCCGTCCCAGCCGCCGTTCAGGTCGACACTGCCGCCGATGCCGAAGCTTCTGCCTTCGTAGCGGCTGTGGTTTTGAATGTCGCTGGCAGTAAGGGTGGCCGTCTGAAAAAGGTTTTTTCCTTTGTCTTCGGCACTCTTGCCGGAGGTGATGATGCCGCCCTTGAGGTCTGTGTTATCTCTGACTTTGATTTGATAGCCGTCTTCTCCGGCATAAATACCGCTTTGCTCGGTTACCGAGGCATGGTCTGCTTTGACTTTGCTTTGGCTGTAACTGCCGCTTGCACTGAATCCGTAACCGACGGTAACTTGGACGTTGCCGTTTTGCTGTTTGCTCTGATAGGTTTCAGTATCTTGAACGCTTTCTATATGCAGGTTGCGCGTATCTGCCTGTACGCCTTTGCCGATGATCTGCGCACCTTTGAGGGTGGTATCTCCGCCGCTTCGGATGGTGGTTTTGCCGACCGTGTTGCCGATATGGGTGTGGCGGCGGGTTGCTTTTGTCTGATGGCTGTGGTGGCTTGTTGAAAGAAAGGCCGTCTGAAACCGTATTTATTGTTTCAGACGGCCTCTTAGCTCAAACCTTGAGAACCGCATATGTGCGTTCCGCACACATTCGCGTTGAGTAATATTAAGTGATAAAGCACATATGCCCAACCAGCCTTGTCAAGAGCTTCCAAAAGGCTGCTTGCGCAACATGACAAGCTACGGCTCGTTTAATTGAAACTCTCCTGATCTAAAAATTCTAACTCTATTTCCCGGCAAACTATATCTATGCTAAAACCGGTCGGAAGATCATACCTACGGCCTATCACTTCCAGCGCACCTCCATAATCCAAGATTTCATCATCCT
The DNA here is from genome assembly GCF_051963715.1 of Neisseria sp. P0001.S005. NCBI lineage: Bacteria > Pseudomonadati > Pseudomonadota > Betaproteobacteria > Neisseriales > Neisseriaceae > Neisseria > Neisseria sp. P0001.S005. Next base: position 22,919 of record NZ_JBQCTZ010000004.1, read on the forward strand.
GCTTTAATTCGCCAAGTTCCAATGTATTATCGATATTTATATCTTGGCTCTTTGTAGCGTATCCATAGACAAATTTCAGATAGCTGAACTGCTTGAATTTAATTTTTACCCAGTCTGTATAATTTGGTGTATGAATCTCTTGAGGAAAGTCCGGATAATCCACATTCTTGACGATGATATGGAATTCATCGTTTTTCAAAGTATAGTTTAATAGAGTGCCCTCATATATATACAGAAATTGATAATCTTTTTTTGGAATAGTATAAGTTGTCATATTATTTTACCTTCAAAAGTCTGCTTGCGCAGCATGACAAGCTACGGCTCGTTTAATTGAAACTCTCCTGATCTAAGAATTCTAACTCTATTTCCCGGCAAACTATATCTATGCTAAAACCGGTCGGAAGATCATACCTACCGCCTATCAATTCCAGTGTACCTCCATAATCCAAGATTTCATCATCCTGCTTTAATTCGCCAAGCTCCAATACATTTTTGATCTTTTTATCTTGGCTCTTCGTAGCGTATACATAGATAAATTTCAGATAGCTGAACTGCTTGAATTTAATCCTTACCCAGTCTGAATAATTTGGCATAGGGATCTCTTGAGGAAAGTCCGGATAATCCACACAATTGACGATGATATGGAATTCATCATTTTTCAAAGTATAGCTTAATAGAGACCCCTCAATTATATACAGAAATTGATGATCTTTTCTTGGAATAGTATAAGTTGTCATATTATTTTACCTTTTCAAATACAATGGTTTTAAGCTCATCTGATACTAATTGTCTTCCATTACTCTGATGAAATTCCAGTCGTTTAAACTCTTCCTTTAACGGCCCATTATATTTTAACCTTAATCCCATTCGGGCCAGTTCTGCTTCATTTGGAATTCCTCTTAAATACTTATTGTTTGATGTGCCATTAATCACAATTTCTCCCCCTTTTTTTGTAATACGTGCTGCTTCAGGAAGATAATCCATTATTGTAAATTTCCCTTCTGGTTTAGGGATATAAGGATTATTTGCGATAACTCTCGCCTGACTGCCTGTCGGTATATTGGGCATAGAACGTGCATCTCTTGCAACAGCCATCGGATCTGATGGGCTAACTCCTACTGCTCCAGGTATTTGTACCCCTTTGCTGTCTGTAAACAGCTCTACTGTACCATTAGGTCTTATCTTCGGTACAGAGCTATCGGGCTTAGGCAACGCCCTTTGCTCAGTTACCCCTGCATAACTAACATTTTTACCATTGGGCAAAGTTGCTTCCACTCCCTTGTCTGTTAGTCGTGCAATTGTCCCTACTGGCAGGGTTGTTCCATTGGACAGCTTCTGTGCCTGTGTGAGCTTAACGGTTTGATTAGATATCAATGTTCCACTGGTAAAATCAAATGCTTTTCCATTTGGAACAACTGGTGCTTGTTTTTTTATTTCTGCTGCCAGTTGTGCAGCAGATAACTTACCTTCGCGGTACAGTTTATATTTGTTAGCCAATTTACTAGGGATACGTCCTGCTAGCTCCATTACTGGCAATTGATACCACATTAACCGTTGTCGGGTTGCATGATTGTATTCATATATTCTACCTGCATCGTAATCTCTCCCTTGTAAACGTAGCAGGGCTATACGGTTAGTCTCCATTTGTTGATCGTCTAGTGGACCCACTTCATCACTGGTAGACGAATCATAGACGTATCTCGGCAAGGAAATTATGCCTTTCCCAATTATCTTTGGATCATTATGTGCATCGTTACTGCTATCTTTATAGCCTTGTTCCATTCCTCTTCTAAAATCCGTTGAGGCATTACGGTTTTGAATCTGAATACTATGCAAGAATTTATTTATTTCGTTTTTGTTTTTATCGGTATAAGCACTAAATAATGCTTTTAAATTTCTGTCTTGATCTAAATATTCATGATTAGTAGCTGTAAAGAATTGATGGCTTGCACCAAAATTATCTACATAATGGAATCTAGATGTGTTTTGAGATAAAAACTGTTCTGCAAGTTCATTGCGTCCATGCAGTATTGCCCATTCGCTGTCTACCATTGCGGCAGCTGCGCGGTCTAGCTGAATTTGAGCCTCTCGGGGAGTTAAATTTAATCCTTTGTTTTTTAAATAGTTAATATATTTTTGTAGTGTATCTTTACTGTGTAACCACTTCACTTCATCAGGATGCAGCTGCCTATTGTTCCAATCGACATTCGCCCCTACTGCCGCCGTACCGACATTCCCGCCCGCCGCATAGCCGATAGCCGCCCCACCCAGTGCGTTGACCGCCGCTTTGCCCGCCGGGCCTAGGTTTTCCGCCGCTTTGTCCAAATACGGGGCGGCAAGGGAAGTGCCGCCGCCGGCCAGTATGCCGCCGAGGCTGCCGGTCGTCAGTCCGCCTGCCGCCCCGTGCAGGATACTCCTGCCTATGCCGCCTTCTTTCCAGGTGTCGTAGCGGCTTTGGTTTTCGGCAAGATAGGCGTTTACTTGGCCGAGTGTTGCGCGGATGGCGGCTTTTTCGGTTTCGCTGTCCGTATTTTGCAGTTCGGCCTCCAGCAGTGTTTTGGCTGCCTGATACCGTTCGTAACTTTGGGTATTGCCGAGTTTGTCGGAAACGGCTGCTGTGGCTTGTGCGGCATTTTTACCGAACTCCTGCGTTACCTCCCTTTGCAGGTTGATTTCTTTGGCAACCACGTCTTTGTCGAAGCTGTTTTTCAGACGGCCTGAGTGTTGATCCGCAGTTTCGGTGTCGATGCCGGTGTAGATACGCGCTTCGGTTTCTTTGACAGTCCTGCCGGTTCGGGCAAGTTGTCCCGCTTCGTCGGTGATGTGTATGTTGCGGGTGTTGATGCCGCTTTTTGTGATGCTGCTTTGACTGTCGCTGTCGCTGCCGTAGCCTACTGATGAACTTGCGCCGTTTTTATCGGCCACGCTTGTCAGGTGTTTGTTTTGAGGCTTATTTTGTGCTCCCTGTCCCAGTGTTTTGCCGCTTACGGCAACGCTGGCACCCAATCCGAAACTTTCGCCTTTGTAGCGGCTGTGGTTTTGAATGTCGCTGGCAGTGAGGGTGGCCGTCTGAAAGCGGTTTTTGCCTTCGTCTTCTGCGCTCTTGCCGGAGGTGATGATACCGCCCTTGAGGTCTGTGTTGTCTCTGACTTTGATTTGATAGCCGTCTTCTCCGGCATAAATACCGCTTTGCTCGGTTACGGAGGCATGGTCTGCTTTGATTTTGCTTTGGCTGTAACTGCCGCCTGCACTGAATCCGTAACCGACGGTAACTTGGACGTTGCCGTTTTGCTGTTTGCTCTGATAGGTTTCAGTATCTTGAACACTTTCTATATGCAGGTTGCGCGTATCTGCCTGTACGCCTTTGCCGATAAGCTGCGCACCTTTGAGGGTGGTATCCCCGCCGCTTCGGATAATCGTTTTGCCGGCCGTGCTGCCGACATGGGTGTGGCGGTGGGTAGTACTTTCCCCTTGTCCTTTACCTTTGCCGATATTTCCTCCGGCGGTAATGCCAAGACTGATGCCGTCGCCTATTTGGACGGCTACGCCTGCATTCCAGCCGCTGCTTTTGTTTTTGCTTTGCTCGCTGCCGTCCTGTTTGGCAGATTGGAGTTTGATATGGTTGTCGGCAATGAGGGTGGTACCTGCATGGCCGATGACATCGGAACCTGTAATATTGATATTGGACTGCTCCCCGCCTCCTGTGGCCGCAAGTGTGGTTTGCCCTTTGCCGATAATTTGACTTGCTGCCGCTTCGGTGTAACGGCTTTTTTGCTCGTTACGGCTTTTCTGTTCGCCGTAGGTAACGGACACACTGATACCGGAGCTTTGATTGTTGTTTTGACCTTGTCCCGCACTGCTGCTTGGAGCAAATTGTTGCATTTGTTGGGCTGCTTGATAACCCTGCCATGCAGCATTGGCTGCAGCCATGGCATTAACGCGTTTATTTTTACTTTTGCCCACATTTTGGGCTGCTTGTACGAAGTTTTGTGCAGCTTGGACAACCGGCACATTGAGGGCGACGGTGAGGCCTTTTTGTTCCTGGGTATGGACGTAGTCAGTGGCATACCGGTTGTTTGCGGACTCTACATCTATGCTTTTGGCAGTGACGGTATTGCGCCCCTCGGGGCTGGAGACAGTACTGCCGGTTTGTCGGTAGCGGTTTCCGGCAACTGTAACGGTGTCTCCATTCAGGCTGCCTATAATGCTGCCTGTATGGACAATATTGGTACGATCAGTGTCATCGGTAGTTTTTCGGTTACCGATAGTAAAGCCCAATCCGCCTGTGCCCATGACGCCTGATTTTTTGCTCTCGTGGTATTCATTGCCGGTGTAGCGATTGTGGGCAGTAGAAATATCGATGTTGTTTCCTGCTTTTAAGACAGTGCCATTATCAGAAATAAGGTTGCTGCCGCGTACATTGATATTCTGATCAGCTGCAACGATAATTTTGCCGCCGCCGATGTTGCTGCCGACTGCTTCATCATGACTGAAGCGGTAGCGGTCGTGTGTTTTGGTACTGGAAAGGATGCCTTTGCTTTTCCCGCTTACAGCGGCGTCCAATTCGGTTATTTGGCGTCCTTCGCTGATATTGACATCACGTCCTGCGGCAAGGACGGTTTTGCCCTCTTCGGTCTCCAGTTCACCTTGACGGATTTTTAAGTCGTTGCCGGCTCTAAGCATTGCGCCGTTTTGCGTGCGGATACTGCTGCCGACTTCGGCACTTTGTCGGACATGACGATGATTTTTGTCATCTAATGCACCATAGGTTTCGCGATGTTCGGTACGGATGGTGCCGAGATTGAGATTGTTGCCGGCGGTAATTTGGGTGGTGCCGCCTTTAACTTGGTTAGAGATGGTGGCTGCATTAAGGTTGATATCGTTGCCAGCATGCAGGGATAGGATGCCGTCTGAAGCTCTGTTATCTACTTGCTCAGTATAGCTTCCGGCCACGTTAATACCGGCCATACGATCAATGGCGGCATTGCCGTTACGTTCATTACCGGAAGTTTGGGTTGTACCGTTAAGGTTGATATTTTGCGCTTGGGCAGTCAGCAGTCCGCCTGCTTGTACTTGCCCGCCGTCGACATTGATACTTTTTTCAGCTTTTAAGCCGATTTGGTCGGCTTGAATGTTGCCGTTGCTGTTAATATTCCGTGCTTGGATGAGTACGGCCTGCCGCCCCGCAATGGTACCGCTATTAGTCAGGTTTCCATTTTGCAGTTTAAGTAAGACTTGTTCGGCACTAATCAGGCCGCCGGAGGTATTGAGATCACCTTTGCGTGCCAGGGCATAGACTTTGGGGGCGAGTACGGTTTGAGTCGAACCGTCAGACAGGGTGACGGTTTGATTTTCCATCCAAACGATATCTGAAGTTAAGCGGGCAACTTGCTCTGCACTCAAGGCGATACCCGGGGTAAGGCCGAATGTTTTGGCAACAGTAAGGCCGTTGTCCATCAGAGCTTTGAATTGTTCTTCATCACTGCTGTAGCCATCAAGTCGGCGGTAGCCTGTTAACTGGTGGATTTGTTCATTAACAAGTTTTTGTTCGTAGTAGCCGTCGCCTAGCCGTTTGTGTAGATGATTGGGGTCCAATTGCAGTTGTTTCAACATGTAGTCGCTGCCCAACCAGCGGCGGTAGTCTGCAAATTGAGGATCTGTTTCAACCAACCAGCCTTTATTGTCAGGATGGGTGGTGTAGAGGCTGCTGTTCGGCAGAGTAACAGTAGCGTTATTTAATGAGACCATATTACCGGTATGGATGCGCTGCCCATTGACGGCTGCTGTGGATGCTCCGTCAATCAGTTTGGCTGCAGATGCTGCGGGTTGAAAGGAAGGGGAGGCGGCATTCTGTTGGGTGACAGATACAGGCGTGTCAAAGTCATGGGTAAATAGTTGGGTATCATGGTAAGGAGTGTGGTTTCTTTCGGTACGGCGCTGTCTTTTTTTGCCACTGTACCATCCTTTTTTTGTAACGGAATCCCACTGTGTGCCGACAGCATCTATGCGCCCCTTGCCTGTTGTACTTTGATTGGTGATTTCTTTCTGGTTTAAATCATCAGTGATAATACGCCTGCCCACTATAATTCGACTGTCTTTGTTCAGCCAGTCTTGGCCTGAAACAGTCAAATTACCACCCACAGTAATGTGTGCCGGTCGATTTTCGATGATGCGTTCTTTATAAGTCTCGATGTGATAGTCTCGGACATGCCATTGGTTGGCCTCAATACGAGAACCATTTTTTAAATGGAACGTAGCAATAGTTTGGTCTTTTTGTCCTTGTGAGTTATCGAATAAACCGTCTTTTCCTGCCTGATAGTAGGTATTTTGCCCCAGTACGGTGTAATCGCGGACTTGCTTTTCTGCTTTGGCTAAGTATGTTTCTGTTTTAAAGTGATTATTGATATTCTGCATATTCCTAACGGACATCAATGCATCACCTTGTACTTCCAAACTGGCACTGCCATTAACAAAGGTATCAGCCATGCCTGCCGCATGATGTTGTTCATCCAGTCGATTACCGATAGCAAAAATACCTTCGCTGGATAGTAGGGCTCCCTCTTGGTTATGAATCTCTTTCGCTCCGATATCCAAACGTTTCCTTGCAGCTATTGCCCCCGCTTTGGTGCTGCCTTCTGTCGTTTCTTCTCGGTTAAGTAGTTTTTGCGCGTCCAGGGCAATATGTCGCCATAGATTTTGCCTGTCCCGGTGTTGGTCAGGGTTTGACCTGCACCGATGTGGGTCAAACCGTTGCTGTTAATCAAACCCCTGTTGTCTACATGCTGTTCGGATGTGATGTTCGTTTGCTCTCCGGCAATAATTTTGCCTGTAACTTGGTTATCTATATTGCCGGCATTGAGTTTGAGCGTATGGCCTGCTTGTAAGGTATGGGTATTTTTCAGACGGCCTTTTGTGCTTAGGTTTAATTGGTTGCCTGCAGTGAGGTCGCTGTCTACGACGAAATCATCCGTTAAGGCGATATCCAGCTTGTTACCGGCTGTTAATGTGCCATTATTGGCCAGTGATTTAGCTTGTAGCGATACATTACCGGCAGATTGAATCGTGCCGTCCGCATTGTTTAACGCCAAAGTGTTTTGATTTTTATCGTGAATAGACAACTGCCGGTTGGTGGCAATTTCACCATGTTGGTTGTATAGGCCGTCTGAAACAGCTAATTGTGCTTGGTTTGCAGATAGGAGTTTGCCGTTTTGATTGTCTACATTTCGACTATTGATAGTCAGTTGTTCGGTAGCAGTAATATGGCCGCTTTGGTTGGTCAGTTGCTGACTTTGGATGCTAACCGTTTCAGCCTCTATACGTCCGTGCGTATTATCTAGAGTCTGACCTTCGGTATTCAGTTGTGCAACAGAAACTTTTCCTGTATTGCGAAGATTGTTATTGGTAGTGACGGTTCCACTATCGGCAAGAATGTTACCTGCGTTATGTAAATCGGCGGTATCAAGCTGTAGATGTGCAGCTCGAATATTGCTTTTGTTATCATTGCTCAAGCGGCCCGAATGAATGAGTGTCAGATTGTTGGCGGCAATTTCTCCCACATTATGCAGTTCATGGTTGTCAATCTTGCCGGTTTGAGTTAATAAGTGACCGCTGTTTTTAGCAGTTTGAGCACTAACAGCCAGATCGTGTGCCTGGAGTTTGCCTTTTGCCGTATTGTTAAATGAATCGCCTGATACTTGTAGTTTAACCGCATTCAGACTGCCCGAATTTTCCAAACTGTTTTTGGCGGCAATGTCGATTTGTCCACCTGTATTGATTGATCCTGCATTATCAAGTGCTCCCGTTGTTTGAATGCGTCCTCTGGCGTAGGCTTTTGCAGATGCTGTAGGTGAAACGGGATTGTTTGAACCAGGCTTAGATGCCGAAACAGTGCTGCTACCTGAACCTGTTGCAGTACTCGGAATCTGTGGTATGACTGATGGATTGGGATTCAAACCGGTCTGTGGAACGTCGCTCACACCAATCTTGCCACTGTTATCGAATTTGCCAGCAGATACCAAATCCAATGCTTGTGAACCTGTTTGAATAATATTACCCGTGTTATCCAAACTACCTGTTGACATATCTAAGCGGGCAGCCTGGATCGTACCGTTGTTTTGGTTTTTCAGACGGCCTAAATTACGGACAGTCAATTCACCTGAGGATAAGACCGTACCTGAATTGTCTAGCGTCTGGCTGTGAATATTGGCATCATCCTGTGAGGCAATCGTACCGCTATTACGGACATTGCGGGCATGAAGTGAAACCGCATGGTTTTCTCCCGTCGCCGCAATCGTACCCGTGTTGACCAGTTTACCTTCAGCATTCACTGCCACATTGCCAGCTGAGGCAAACAATTGCCCCTGATTGCGCACGGATGCATCACGATCAGTGCTGATCAAGGTGATCTTACCAGCATACATACCACCCAATGCCCCTGTATCGATGGCATACAGTGAGTTGGCAGAATTTGTATTCGCAGCAGGGGAGTGTGAAGACTGGATAGAGCCATCAGCTGAGACATCATTTTGTCCTGCCAACACACGCACATCTTTGCCCCACATAGGCCCATCAATCTTAACCGCGCGGCTCAATATCTGCGTGTAATCGGTATCGCGGGCATCCAAACCGTGTCCGACGATTACAACATTGCCTTGCCTTATCTTAAAGCCACTAAGGTCTCCTGCTTGATATTGCGGTTGGCCTGTAGTCAAAGTGGCACGGGAAGCATTGATAAATCCCCCTCCGTTCACTTGAATTCCCGCAGGGTTTGCCACCACCACTTCGGCACGTCTACCACCCACCTCAATATATCCGCCCAACAAAGAGGGATCAGCTGAATTGACTTGATTCACGATGACACGGGCCTCACCACCTGCAAGCCAGGGATTGCCCTGTATCCAGCCACCCAACTGTGTTTGCACGTTCCGACGGCTGTTGTTCAAAATAGCACCACGGTTGTCAACATTGAAATGGGTGTATTGGTTAACTGAAACCCCTGCGGCAGTAGGGGTTTGGATATTGGCCTGCGGGATGCCGTTACCGGTTTGCAGGATGGTAGGCTGTTGCTGTACAGGTGCGGATTTGTCAGCAACGATGCCTTGGGCATTGGCAGAGGGAGAAGTCAGAATAAGGGCAGAGCCGAGGAGTAATGAAAGGGAGAATGATATAACAGAGATAGAATGGATAAAACCTGTAAAGCCCGCAATATCATTTGGCGAAATACCTGCAGCTTGGGTGTCGGCAGTGTTTTTGCTCTCGCGTTTGGCATTTTCAGCAACGGCCATCATGCAGTTTCGATGTTTGTTAAAGACGACTTTGTACAGGGTACGATTCATAGTAAATGCTTTCTCGGTAATATTCCTTATAAATATCCATTCTAACTTGAATTAACTTTGTATGTGTAGAAAAATTTATTTGGGATTGGAAAGGATTAGCTATGAATGTCACAACATTCGGCAAGTTATTTAACAATTTGGTAGTGGTTGTCGTCATTATTGTAACTATGCTTGAAATACGAGGCTTTGCTCCGCGTTCTTTCCTTGCTCTCACTATGCCTTTTTATACTTTGAGACCTTTGCAAAATTCCCCAAAATCCCCTAAATTCCCACCAGGACATTTAGGGGATTTCTCATGAGTACCTTCTTCCGGCAAACCGCACAAGCCATGATTGCCAAACACATCGACCGCTTCCCACTATTGAAGTTGGATCAAGTGATTGATTGGCAACCGATCGAACAGTACCTGAACCGTCAAAGAACCCATTACCTTAGAGACCACCGCGGCCGTCCCGTCTATCCCCTTTTGTCCATGTTCAAAGCCGTCCTGCTCGGACAATGGCACAGCCTCTCCGATCCCGAACTCGAACACAGCCTCATCACCCGCATCGATTTCAACCTGTTTTGCCGTTTTGACGAACTGAGCATCCCCGATTACAGCACCTTATGCCGCTACCGCAACTGGCTGGCGCAAGACGACACCCTGTCCGAATTGCTGGAACTGATTAACCGCCAACTGACTGAAAAAGGTTTAAAAGTAGAGAAAGCATCCGCCGCCGTCATTGACGCCACCATTATTCAGACCGCCGGCAGCAAACAGCGTCAGGCCATAGAAGTTGATGAGGAAGGACAAGTCAGCGGCCAAACCACACCGAGCAAAGATAAAGATGCCCGCTGGACAAAGAAAAACGGTTTATACAGACTCGGTTACAAGCAGCATACCCGTACCGATGAGGAAGGCTATATCGAGAAACTGCACATCACTCCTGCCAATACCCATGAGTGCAAACACCTGTCGCCTTTGTTGGAAGGACTATCCAAAGGTACGACCGTCTATGCCGATAAAGGCTACGACAGTGCGGAAAACCGGCAACATCTGGAAGAGCATCAGTTGTTGGACGGCATTATGCGCAAGGCCTGCCGCAACCGTCCGCCGACGGAAGCGCAAACCAAACGCAACCGATATTTGTCGAAGACCCGTTATGTGGTCGAACAAAGCTTCGGTACGCTGCACCGTAAATTCCGCTACGCCCGGGCAGCCTATTTTGGTCTGCTCAAAGTGAGTGCGCAAAGCCATCTGAAGGCGATGTGTTTAAACCTGTTGAAAGCGGCTAACAGGCTAAGTGTGCCTGTTGCCGCCTAAAAGGCGGCCCGGATGCCTGATTATCGGGTATTCGGGGAGGATTAAGGGGGTATTTGAGTAGAAGCAGGAGTGATTTGGGATGAAAACAGCCGAGCTTGCAGTACATGAATCGTCAATGAACCTGTTACTTCCGAGACCACTCCCCTATTTACAGCTGTACTGTTCAGCTAATAGATAACTACCTTCCTTATCTGACTAGAAGAATACTTTTGATAAATCTGATTGCACTCACTCACTACTTTGTCAAAATCAATATCTTCAGGTTCTGAAGCATACAGTTCCCGGTGTAAGGCAACCAAACAACTTTGATCAGGTGTACGGCCTTCGCTTCGTGGAGTTTTTCACGCAATCATGGCCAAAACTGAAGCCACACGTTCAATCAAAGCGTCTTTCTGCATTAAGGTAGCCATTTTTATTCCTTTTCTGAAATTAGGGATTGTTTGTGTTGTCGCATTACCAGTTTCACCAGGGATACGCTACATCCGGCCAACTTGGCTGTTTCTTGAAGGGTATGATGTGAGCGCAGGCTGATAATCAATTTATGTTTTTGAGTATCTGCCTGACGACCTTTGAATCGTCCTTGTTTTTTTGCTTCAGCAATTCCTGCTGCTTGGCGTTTCTTACGTTGTTCGTAGTCATCTCTAGCCATTTGTAGGGCAATTTTAAGCAACATGGTTTGTATGCTGTCTAAGACGATTTTGGCAATATCGGAGTCAGTCTGTATTTGACTCAGGTCGATAATGCCGGGAATGGAGAGAAATGCTCCTTTTTCACGGATACGGTTTACCAGCTTTTCTGCTTCAACCAGTGGCAGACGAGTGATACGGTCAATATGCTCGGCGATGATCACGTCGCCTTCTTGCAAATCGGCAATCAATTTGTTCAATACAGGTCTGTCGGCACGAACGCCCGAAGCCTTTTCCTTATAAACCCCCGCAATGTAGTAACCTTCTGCCTTAGCTTTCTCAATTAAGGCGTTTTGCCGCTCAAGATTTTGTTCTTCAGTGCTGACACGTTGGTAGATTCTTGCTGCTTTCATGTTCAGCCTCAATAGTCGATACCAAAAATACAATTTTGGTACAAATAAGTAGCAACGTCAGTATCATCTCCGGAACGGTAGAAATCCGAAAGTTTTGTGTTGAACTCGGGCATTTGCAGTTCTGAAATTTCTAAAATACCGCAGCCTTTTTCGATCAACATTGCATTGGCAAACAGCGTGGCCGTTCGTTTGTTACCGTCCCAAAAGATTTGCTGACGCATAAAGGCCAACATGGAGCGGATAGCCGTTTCAGTGGTTGAATTACTTCTGTTTTCAATTTGTCCCAACAGGTTCTGTACGTCAACTTCCGACATTGCAGGCGGTGTGTGTCGAGACCCATCAACCAGGGTAACGCCGACTGTACCAGTACGGAAATCTCCGGGAGCCAATGAGTCTTCCTGGGCAACAATACTGTTGATTTTTTTTAGTAGTGGTATATCAACGGGAAGGCCGTCTGAAATATGGCGCATTACATATTGGTAAGCACGTTTCAGATTTAAGATAGTCTGAATATCACCCAATGATGCTGAAGCAACATTTTGCCCATTGATAATCTGTTCTGTCTGCAACAAAGTTGTCTGACAGTTTTCAAACCGGCTTAGATTGTGGATTTGGGCAACCAATACCTTTTTGGCCAAAAAGATATTTTCTTTCAGGCTGAGATTATATTTATCTGGAAACACTGTTGCTCCTTATACGAACAAAGGTGGTTAATTTGGGTATGCTCTAATTACCTATTTTCGAGATATTACAAAGAATCGGATAATTTAAAATATTGTGGACTTAAATTGCCCACATTCAAATTATCCACTCTATTTGCCCATTGTGCAATAAAAAAAACCATCCCGAAGGATGGTTTGACTAAACAAATTAATGTTTTTTATTTTTTACAGGGAAGATCCAGTAATCTCTTCCGTAATCATGAGCGTCAAGGTAGCGGTCGCTGTTCTTGACTCTCCGGAACCGGCATTTAACCCAGCCGTTTTCGAAGATAACTTCTTGATTCTGCATAAATTGCCTTTCAAAAAAGGCGTGAATACTTTACAACCTTTTATTCTTTTGATCTCCTACTTTGACAGACTTAATTTATAAAAATGTTCATTTAAAACATCAGTTTTACATTAAATATGTTTCAAAATGCTTGACCTTTGATTAAAAGCCCAAGTAGAATACGTTACTTATCAAACACAATTAGTAAATAACGTACTAGCAACTTAGGAAGTATTCACACCAACCTAGATGCTTTCTACTAATTAACAAGCTAACTCACCTGTTATAGATCAAGTTAATGTTCCAGCATTGAACTTGAATCCATAACGGGTATTTGACTTGCAACCTATATTAGTATGAAGCATGTTGACATAAATGTCAACAGGGTAGTAATTATATTTAGTGTGAATTTATATAAGTTGTTAATTCCAAAAGATATTTATTTTGGAATAATTTTTCTGCCTATTTTAGGTACAAAAAGCCCTGCGGCCATACAGACATCTGTATGGCCGCAGGGCTTTTACTTTATCGGTTAACGAGAGAGGTCGTTGTCTTGTTCAACATTTGATTGCTTGAAAGAGCGGGTTTCGTGTTGCATTTGAGGTCTGACCTTTTGATCGTATTCCCGTTGTGCTTTAGTGCTTAGAGGCTGTCCAACCATATCCTTAGCCAGTTTACTGATAAGCCGGGCTTCATTTTTGTGTCCCATCTTATATAGTTCCTTGGCTATAAGACCATATTCAGCCAATATGTAACCGCGTGTCTGCATGACCTTCTGAATGTAGGGATGTGTCGGACGTTCCAGGTTTTTGATTGCTTGGTTTAATTCTTCCAGCCGTTGCTTTTCGATGCGGGGTGTTGCACCACGTTCTTTCATGGCTCGCACTATGCCATTTTCAGCTTTGAGGATTTTTCCCCGGTGTTGCCGTTTAGTAGCCGCACACTCTACACCTTCCTCCCGGAGTTTTTCAGCAAAACGGACGCGCCATTCAAAAAGATCATTTTTACGCGGATTAAGCCGTTGCCCGTAGGTATCTCTCATCAATACACACAAATGTACATGGGGATGCTCAGGTTCGCCTTCTTTTTCGGATTCGTGATGTAAAGCGAAGAGATATTGATGGTCGGCAAACTGTTCGGCGGCAAAATTTCGGGCAGCATTCAATACTGCCTGTGGAGGTGTTCCGGCAGGCATGGATAGGACGATATTGAGGGCTTCCCGGTGTTTGCCTCTTTCGGGGATATTGAGTTTCTGCCAATCTTCTAGTTGCGATTTGACGGCTCTTTTACCGTTTAATTTTTCACCGGAGTGATTTTCGACAGTAATTTTACCGTTGCGTGAAATGTAGTCCAAATGGTTCCGTATGCCCTGCATACCATTGGAGTTTCGACTTAGCCTTTTAGGGATTTTAACCATGACTTCGGGGTGTTTTTTAGCCGCCGCCGTCAGGTTGGCCAAACCGCTGCCGGATTTGAGTGGGATGCGGGTATTTCCCCTGTGTTTGGATTTGGGGACGGAAAGGCCGGTATCTTTGGCTCGGACGGAACGGGTTTTGTAGCCCAAGAACCAGTCGTCTATTTTGCGGTGCAGGGACACGGTTTTGCTCCTATTCGGACAGGCGTTTTCGGTTGATACGCAGTACATCGCCGACCCTTTGGGTGTGCTGTTTGATGTATTGGGACAGGGCTTTGATCTGCTCGGACGTGAGGGATGCGCTTTCACCCATATTGAGCTGTCGGGCGATTTGGTTGAGGTTGCGGCCTATACTTAAAAGCTGGTAGTTTGACTGGAAAAGCACTTCGACTTCGGCCGCCGTCAGCAGGGGATGCTTACGGACGTGCGACTGGACTATATCGCGTATGATGTCGTTCACGCTGCTTTTGTGCTTTTTGGCGGCGGCTTCGAGGTAGGCACGGTCTTTTTCGGGCAGGCGGACGGTAACGCGTTTGCTGCTTTTTGGGGGTGGAAGTCCGATCAATTCGGGTTTTTCCTTTTCAAGCTGCGCCTTCAAAAGCCGTTTTGCCATCCACGACACACTGGCTTTCCCATACCGTTGTTTTGCCAGTTGCGTAAGCTCTCTAATTTCTTCATGGGTTAAACCATAGACACTGATTTCAGGCATGGTTCTTTTCCTTAAAAAAACAAGGTCGTCTGAAACCATGTTTCAGACGACCTTTCTTATCATTATCGTCCGTAAAACAGTTCCTGTTGCTCAGGAGGCTGTTCCAGGTCTTTTTGTGTCGTCAGGCGGCCATATTGGGTCTGATAGAAATTCAGGCGTGCCTGCATCTGTGTTTGTTCGGGCAGGCCTTTAATCAGGTTTTCCATGCCTGCCTCTAAAATGCGGTGCTTTTTCTGCCCGTCTGCATTCATATCAGATAACCGCTTTTCGTACTGTCCTTGAACTGCCTGTAAACGTTCCTCAAGGGATTGTTGTATAACGGCTGTGTTTGAGCCTTTGATAGTTGGGGCAGGGCGGATCTGCTGTGGTACAGGGTGATGGCTGAGCCACGCGACGATGTTGCGATCTTCGTAATAAGGAATGGCAGGATCCAGCTTGGCGTATGTATCTGCAATATCGCAACCCAAGGCTGTGAAGGCAGTAGTACGGGGATTTTTGTAACCGGTGCCAATATAGCCGGAAGGTTTCATGGTCTTGTCGCGCAACCGTTCTGTAAACTGTTCCAGTTCAGTCAACCGTTGCATCGTATGTTTCTCCCCGTATCCGTTGACTTCACCACCATTGATTTTGTCCATAAATGCTTCCATACGAACATAGGGAATACCGGCTTTTTCCAATATAGCTATTCGTTCGGCAATTTTTTCGGATTGTTTGGCGATGGCCGCATCCAGCGAATCAGCCGCATTCTGCCAGCCGCGATTGAAGGCTTGAAGGTCTTCACCTTTGAGACCGAAATCAGGCATTGTGGGTAGCTGAGGAGGACGTTTCACAGATATTTCAGGTAACTTTTCTGCCGGTTCTTGTACCGGCCGGGTTTCGTTTTTTTCTGCTACCGCCTCTTGTTTGGTTTCGTTTTCACGTTCTTGACGGTGCAGGGCAAGGATATGGTTATAGGTGTCGCGGAATTTGGCGAACTGTTCGCCTTTTACGCCTTGCAGGTAGGCATAGCCGAACTGCTGCTTGTCTTTATCCCATATGATGCGTGCTTTCTCTACGCCGCTGACGAAAAAGCGGTTCGGGAATTTGCGCCATTGGGTAATTTCGCCGGACTCAATCATCGGTATTAAAAACGCAGGGATGTCGGCATTGTTCACGCGGTCGATGGCCGCCTGTTCACGTTCGATGGCGCGCAGGGTCTTCTCAATTTCCTTGTCCGCCGTCCGCAAACCGTCGTTCTGGCGTTCCCAGCGGTTCAATGTTGCCTGTCCGTTGCGCTTGTCGTTGAGCGGTTGTCCGTTCGCACTGCGAACGTCGTCGAAATGGTTTTGCAGCCGTTGGTCGAACGCCGCCTGTTTCTTTGCCAGCGACTGTTGCAGGATTTTTATTCTCCTGCTGCCCGCAGGTTGCTTGTTTTCATTCTCTGCCATATTGCCTCCAAGAAAGAAAACAGCCTGAAACCGCAGGGTTTCAGGCTGTAAGGTAAACCGTCAGAAAAATCAGCGGCCAAGTTCCACTTCAGGCTCTTTGGAGCGGCCGTGCTCATGCTGCCGATCGTTCTGCCGTGCCTGCTCCGGCGACGGAATCTGAATCGGATCGGGCAGTTTCAGCTTCGTTCCGTGCATATTTTGGGCGGTATGCTCGTAGTAGTTTCTCAAGGCTTTTGTGCGTACATCACCTTCCAGCCCGCGTATTGAATCCATCACACCGCGTTCATACATTGCCAGTTTCTTTTGATTGGGCTTACTCAACTTTTGTGCTTTCTGCATATAATGATCTTTCGCCGCAACAAAGCCTGTATTCAACGCAGTCGCCTTCATATCATCAGTCTGATGCACAACTTCGGCGGGAACTTCTTCCCGACCAATGGAATGAACCGGTACGTCAATATCGGTATCAGCTCGTGGAGAAGCATTGATTGTACTGTCGGATGGCAGTGTGCTTTGCGCTTTCAGTCGATCAGCGGCAGACAGCATGGCAGCATCGGACTGGGTATGGATGCGCTCTTCACGTTCAACCTCGGGTTTAAGCTGTTCCTGCTCCTGTGTAGGCTTCCCCGTTTCGCTTTGAGAGTTACCCTGTTCTGTTCGTTTGTGAGGCTCTTGTCTTGGCTGTTCCTTTTCTACTTCCGGTTGTCGTCTTTCCTGCTCACGCACCATCTCCGGTGTAATGCCGTTTTGCGCGTAACGTTCCCGCAACGCTTCCACTCGCTGCAAATCAGCGGCAGTCGGATTGTAGCCACTGGTACGGATACCCTGGGCGGCAGCTTCAATAAACATTGCCTGACGGAAATCTTTACTGCCCGACAACTTGATGCTGTCCCAACCTTTGGCTTTGACAACTTCCAACATATCCTTGACTGTTTGCGGATCAGAAAGGGCTGTTTTTAACTGCTTGCCTTTATCTTCAAACAGCACTGTTTTGTGGTCTGAAACGGAATAGAATTTGCCCCCTACGGTGTGATAGCGAGTTTTGATATTTTCCGGAATGCGGTATTGCAGATCTAAAACTACTTTACGCGTTTCTTGGCTTTTTTCAGACAAGTTTGCAGTTTTGGGAGCTTCTGTTTCAGGTTCGGGTTGTTTTCCTGATTGCACCTTTTTCTCTGATTCTTGAGCAGGCTCCGAATGTTTAGTTTCAGAATGCTTGTGATCAGGTTGTTGTTCGGGCTTTGTGTTTTTTGAAGTTTCGGGTTCATTGACGTTCTGTCTGCGGCCATCAAATTCAATGCTGTTTGTTTCGGTGGCCAAAGTTGTCTGAATGTTCTCTTTGCTCTCGGAATTCATCGGGTTCTCCAAGTGTTTAGTTTCGGTACGGCTATCGTTGGCTTTATCTGCTCTTTCGCGCCATGCCTCCAATTCGTCAGCGATTGTCTGTTCTTGGCTGCTGATGTCGGGCTTTGGGACGAGATTGATACCTTCTTTAAAGGTTTGGCGGACAGCCTCTAAACCGGCCAGTTGGTGTAGATCGTTGAAATCACTCGGTAAAGGGGGACGGCCTTTTTCATCTACCCCTTTGCCTTTCTGATATTGTTGTATCTGCGTCATGGTAAATTCGGGCTGGATTGCCGTGGCACGATCGCCCAATAAAGCAACCGCCTGTCGTGCTTTTTTAATGCCGGTTTGTGAAGCATCATTATCAACTGCAACCACGACAGGTACGTTTTGAGGAAGATTTTGTGCCAGTCGTTCGGCAACGGCAACCATATTACCTGCATCAAAAGCAATGATGACGGGCTTGCCAGTGGCTTCGTAGATACTTGCCGCCGTAGCATATCCTTCCGCCATGACGACACCGACCTTTTCTACATCCTCAGCCTTACCGATAAAGGCATATGCTCCCTGAACCTGACCTCCTGCCAAGAAACGTTTACCGCCATCTTGGTTGATGGATTGCAGGTTGACGATCTCATTTTCGTACAGGACGGGGATAATCAGATTGTCGTTGTCCTTATATTCGTTTTGACGCAGACCGGCGATGGCATCCGGGTTGGTAATTCCTTTGGCAGCAAGATAGGGATGGTGCAAAGAGGCAGGTCGGCTGCTTTGCCATATCTTTTGTGCTGTGATTTTGACCTTTTGTTGTGTTTGTTGCCGTTCGCGTTCGGCAGCCAAACGTTTTGCTTCGGATTCTGCCTTACGACGTTCAAGCTCTTCCGCACTCGGCGGCGTATAAGGCTTGGTAGGCTGCCATCCGTTCTGCCGCGCCAACTTCCATACGGTTTCAATGTGCCACATTCCTGGCTTCAAGCTTTTCCAGGTCGATTTAGCATCACGAGCAGAATAACTATCGGCACGTTGAGACCATTCGTCCCAAAGGTCGTATCCGTTCTCACCCAGTTCATCTTTAACGGCTGCGCCAACCTGCCACCAGGTATCTCGGTCTTGTGAGTCGATATAACTCAAAGCACTGCGAATGTCGTCAATGTCGCTCATATCTTCAATTCCTTATAGACTGAAAAAAATAAAGCGGCCTGCATTTTGCAGACCGCTTCTCTTATGCTCCGGCTTGGACGTTATCACCTATGAACTGCTTGATAAATGGCAGTGAGTCTTCACCCCAATTTTCCAAAAGCACAGGCATCAGTTCATTGATATATTCCGGCGGGCTATCCGGCGGAATAATCGAGGATAGGATTGCACCGGCAATTTCTTCTGAGTTTGAAGCATCCTTCCAATGGAAACTATCCATCTCATCGGGAGAAACGAATGTTGCTTTAGATGCAGTGATGGGTGATCTAACATCGGTATGAATATCCAAAACCGGGATCTCCGGCAATTCCCAATTTGCCCGTTTAGCGAATACGGGGTCGGTGTAATATACGATTTTCTTGGCATAGATCGGACGGCTGTTACCCAAGCTGATGATACAGTCGCTTTTCGGCATTATCTTCAACTCGTCCGGATTCATCACTGCTCGGCGTTGATCACTGGTACTTGTGCTTCGACTTCCCCCTTTCCCTACTGACCGTGATGTAGATTTGGCTTTGTAAGTCTCGTAACCGATAAGTTTACTGTATTCATCAGCATCGCTTTGTTCTCGCGGTGGATAGACAATTTGACAGCCAAAGTTGGTGAAAAATGTGCGTGTTGCATCACGTCCATATAGATCAGTTACCTGAGATGGAGTTTGTATAATCAGCAGAAGACGCAGACCGTAACCGGCGATATACGAGACACCGTGCTGAATGGCTGGAATTACACCCAAGGCGGTAAATTCGTCCATCAATAGGCAACATTGGTATTTCAGCGCATCGGAATTGTTGGACGGCAAACCCTGCTCGACGTTTACTGTAATCAGTTGGCTGAAAAAAAGGTTCGTCAGTCGTGAAAATACGGCTGTTTCAGTCGGAACAATACCGATATAAACCGTCATCCGTTTTTTGCGTACTTCATCCAAGTAAAAATCGTCGCCACTTGTTGCCGCTTCGACTACCGGGTCAATGAAAATACCCAAAGGCGCAATCAGTGTCGCCAAAATGTCTGCCCCCGTTTTGGCGTTACCGTTGGCAAAGCCCATCAGTAGGCTGCGGCAGTTTTGGCTCAACTTTGTATGTGGCTGT
Source organism: Neisseria sp. P0001.S005 (assembly GCF_051963715.1). Lineage (NCBI taxonomy): Bacteria > Pseudomonadati > Pseudomonadota > Betaproteobacteria > Neisseriales > Neisseriaceae > Neisseria > Neisseria sp. P0001.S005. The sequence continues at coordinate 42,768 of NZ_JBQCTZ010000004.1, forward strand.
TGTTCGCGCAATGTCATTTCATCTTTAATCCACTCTGCCAACGTTCTACCATCCGATGGGGTCGTCAAACGGAACAGGTTGGCCAACGTGGTTTTGTTTTCAGGTAAAGATAAGTCGCGCTCCGATTCCGTCTCAACCATGTAGAGCAACAGACCGGCAAACAGGTTTTGTGCAGATTCCTGGAAAAAGGTCGCACTGCCGTTATCTTTAGACGGCTTTGGGTACATGATGGAAGCGATGTTTTTCACATCTTTGTAGGTATAGACGGGATTTCTGCGAATATAGGTACAAGGATTCCAACGGTGTGAAACCAAAGGCGCGTTCGGATTGCGTTCGTGTTCAGGCATTCTACCGGCCGGATTAAACAAAAATACTTCCTGCCCATGAGAAGACCGATAGCCACCTGAAATCAGGAAATTTTCCAGTTTCGGATCAAATACGACCATGCTGTCCCGGTAGTGAAGACAGTTTGGAATCACAATACCTACGCCTTTTCCTGACCGGGTAGGTGCGGCTAAATATAAAAATTCGTTACCTGACCAACGCAAATAATCGTTACCATATTTCCCAATCAGTAAATCCGGTTCCTCATCACCAGTAAATTTCTTTTTCAAAAGACCATGCTTTGTGATTTCCATACGATTGGCAAAGCGCGCCGATCCATGCAGTTCACGTTTTGGTTTCATCAGCATTGCTGCACAAATTATCACGGCAACTACAATTGGAATCAGAAGAGCAATAAAGACTGATACTTCAAAGGCCGTCTGAGCGCCAGGTCTCAACCGGTCGTAGTATTTCCAATAGTGGTACAACATGCTAACGGATGGCTCACTTTTTAAATTCAACCATGCCGTCATTACGATACTACCTAGGTACATGCCACCAGCAAAACTTATTGGAACAAAAATGCCCAGCATGGCTAACAGCCCAATTAACTTGTTTTTCATTCTCTAATGCCCCATAAAAAAATATAGCCCGCTTAAAGCGGGCATACGATTACAGCTTGAACTCAAAAACTTACAGATATTCCAAACCGGACACAGTTTCGTTTTGGTTTTTTGTATGAATAATCTGTATTTCTCCAGCCATAATCTCATACACAGTCTTCTCAACACCGTGATGTTCGTAACGGCGTGATTGCAACTTACCTGCAACCCACAAACAATCACCTTTCTTCATGTAGCGACAAACTGTTTCTGCCTGTTTGCCGTACAACACAACATTAAACCATTCGATTCGTTCACGTTGCTCGTTACTGGCTTTGTCACGCCATTTTTCTGTATAGGCTAGTGAAATACTGCTTACAGGCGTTTGATTGGGCAGATAACGCAATTCCGGGTCTTTTCCCAAATTACCCATTACTTCAATACGGTTTAGGTATGGCATATTTCTTCCTTAAACTCGGCCACGCATGGCATAAAATTTTTCAACCGGGTCAAAATACAGTTCGGTCATATGAGTCTTTTCAAAATAGGCAACAACATCAATACTGGATTTAACCGAGTTGAGGATATAGTCGTAATCCATTGTCCGGCCAGTTGCCGATTCTTTCGCCAGTTGGGCGATACGGTAATGGACGCTCCGTGCATCATTGGCATGGACGGACATTAGGCCGCCCGGATGGCCTGTATTTAAGAGCGAGATATAATCCCAAGCCTCGTCGCCACGCAGCTCAGTCAGGAAAACGCGGTCGGGTTTTAAACGCATACAGGCGGCAATCAGCATTTTTGCCGTGATATGGCCTTTGTAAAAGAGGTGGGCATGATTAAGGTGCATGGGCAAGTCAAGCTCATGCGTGTCTTCCAGCGTAATAATACGGGTTTCTGCCGGTACCAAATCGGACAGGGCTTTAGTGAAGGTCGTCTTACCGGAGCCGGTGCCACCGACCATACAGATATTGAGTTTGTGTTTAATGGCCAAAGCAAAAAAGGCGTTCATATTACGGTTTGCCTTGTGATCCAACATCTCATATTGCCAAGGTGCAAGTTGTACGTCATGTGGCAACTTCATCTTGTCAGAAATATCCCGAAAATATTTGTGGTCTATTTCCATTTCGCCAAAATTGAGGTCGTCTGAAGCTCCAAAGGCAGATACATCTTGAAAACGGGAAACACGATCCGTCTGTATGTAATCGTCTAATGTAAAACGTGTCTGCGACGGTTTACGGAAAGCATAGACGATAGTTTTGTCTTCACAGGACGGCGGTATCATGATGTGGCCGCGTTCGCCGTCAGGCAGAGTAACGGAGTGGATAGGTTGCTCCATACTGATGTGTTTGCTGTTATAGGTACATAACGCCGTAGCAAGCTGAGTCAAAATCGGCAGTGTCAGTCGGTCGTCTTCAATCCGCTCAAAACCGGCCGAGGTTTCCAAAAAAACTTCGCGTTCCCGGTTAATCAGTACTTCGGTTACGCCTTCTCGGTTGAGATAATCGTCCAAACCTGTTTTGGCCATCAAGTTGCGGACAACCGCATCTGAATGGATAGATGCCTGCCCGTGAAAGGTTGTCGGGTTTTGTGTCATTTGGAATTAGGCTTTCATAAAAAAACCTGCCCCCGGAGGGGCAGGCCGTCTGAATCAGTATCCGTAAGGATTAACCAACTCATATACTTTGCTGAAATCAACATCCCGGGCAACCATGATGTTAATCAGTGAGCCCTGATTAATCGTACCGGTTGGCGGAATATTGATACTGTTTTTCAAGGCTTCGGTTGCCATCTGTTGCGCGGCCTCGCTCGTATTTTCATACGAGATGTGATTATTATTGCCCGAAGTTCGATTTTGGCGATTACCAACAGCATCACCAATATCACCAATCAAGCTAATCATAATAGAACCGCCGAAACGTTTCCAAAAATGGTATTTAACATAAGCAGCATGACCACTTTCACCCAAAGCCCCTGCACCTGGACTCGCTAGTGGCACTTTTACGCCAGTCGGCGTTTCCAGCTCATTCCATAACACGAAGACTCGTGCTTGTCCTTGCAACAAGGCGGAAGTTTGTTCACCGATGATTTTACTGCCACGTTCGATCAGAAGGGTTTGTCCATTAGCGGAATATACATCTTTCGATACGATACACCGGGTAAATCCAGGCTGGGTTGTTACTATCTTGGTATCCAATCCGCAAGGGATATTCGTTCCTTTGGCCAGCAGATATGTCAAATCTCCACGTTGTTGTGCTTGGGCTGAAGCTGTTACAGTTGCATTCAGTCGCGAACCAAAACTGCCCCCACCTCCCTGTGTAGCACCACCTCCATCCTCACCCCCAAAGAAACTTGGAGGGCTACCTGTATTCAGTTGTGCGCTACTTTCAGATGAAGTGCTGCCCAAGTCAGAGATACTACTATCGAACTTAACTAAAACATTACCACTCATTTTGCGGTCTTTAGGGGTTTGAGAAGGCGTAGTTTCAGATGGTGTGGCTTGAACAGTGCCATCGTAGGGTACTTGCTCCACCGGTTGAACAGTAGGTTGAACTGCACCCGTTTGGACTTGTGAAGCCACTTCCGGTTGAGGCTCGGAAGCACCCTCATCCGGAACGGGATCTGAAGCGGCTTGTTGATCCATCAGAGCAATTTCCGCTTTATCCTGGGCAAAGTTTTTACTCCCTGTTACTTCAGGAGCAGAAGCAGTCTTTGGTTGAGAATCTTCCGCTTCTTCATCCCCACCCGTCATCCCGATCAGTCCCGATACGATGACACCTACCGCAAGAATGCCTACTCCTGCTAAAGCGACCTTACGCATATTATTAGGTGTAGCAGTATTTAGATTCAGTGGTATGCCGGGTTCGATTTTATCGTTCTGAACAGATTGGGATAGGGCTTCAGGCTTTGTAAAATCACCGTTTTCTACGGTATTAGGCTTAGTTTTTCGTTTGAATTTGTCGAAGAATTTCATCTGCCTTCCTTCTCTCTACTAATACGGACAAAATCATGATTGCCGGTGCCGGTTCGATTAAACGTGCCTTGTTCATCGAAGCTACGATTTTCCAAACCAAGCACAGATTTTCCGAGGCGCAAAACAAAATGTTTTGCAGTTTCATGGATTACCACGGTATCGCCCTCCACATGGCTGTTAAGCAACATTTCTGTACCGTCAGCCATAACTTTGTAAATCAGTGGCAGTTCTCGACCGTTATCAAAGCTGAAATAAGTAAAGCGGCCATTATCGTAGGCCGCTGTCGGTGCTAGTGCTTTATTGCCCTTACCCCAATAGTTGTAATTGTGCTGAACACTGGATCGATGCCTTGTTCCTTTGATTTTTTCCAAAGCCTTAGCCTGTTTCTGAGCTTCGGCACGCGCTTTATATTCCGCAGTATCAGGATAGACAAATCGAAGTAAATAAGTCGGCTTTTGCACATATTTGCCGTTTTTCTTGCCGGTTAGCGACAAATCGAAGGCATATGTTCGTTTTTTGTTAGTTGTAATCAACATATTTGTGGCTGGAGCGGAAGCAACCGGCTTCATATAGAGATTGTTACCTCGAACTGCCAAATTCCAGGCTTCTGTATCACCCATACCCAAGCCGCTTGTATCACCAGTCAGCAATTCACCGTCTTCAAGTTGGATTAAAACAGCTTCTCCAATACGAGCATGAACATGAATAACATCATCGGGATTGTACACAACGGTTTGGATGCGGCCGTCTTTAGCCGACCCTTTGGGAACAGATACCGCTCCGGATACGGCAGGTAAAAGTCCCATCAGCAGTAATGCTGTCAGTTTCATTTTTACATTCATCGTTAACCCTTTCTGTTATGGCGCGGTTTCCGGATCGACGCGATAACTTTTGACAATAAAGCCCAATGGATTGATACGGCGGGCTTCCTCACTCATAGGTTGGTTCGCATATTCGTAGCCGATAGTTGCGATCATGTTTTGAACTGGAATTTCCTGATTTAAATCTCCTGAAATCGGAACCATGCGTTTTTCAAAACGGATTTGCGCGGTACTACCAATAAAAGTCACGGCTTTCACTTTGGCGACTACCTTGTATTGGTTTTTTAATACCTTATGCGGAGCTTGCGGATTGTCGTTATAGATTTTTGAAAATGCTGCCTGAATCTCAGGTGAACTCATCAACATAACCGCATCGTAGTTATCCTGAATTGTTACCCAGTCATAGCTTTCACGAAGTTGGACGTAACGTGTCAACCAGTGTTTATCCATGACTTCGCCGTATGACTGTTCCTGATTTTTCATCATCGTTACAATTTCCGTTTGTCCGGTGTTGTTATCGACCTTGATTACATAAGGCCGTGTCTCTTTTAAAGGTGTCAGACCTGCTACTGCTCCAACTGCCAAGCCTGTGATCAAGAGACACGCACCACTGATGCGCCATGCAATTTTTGCTGATTTATGAACACGCACAATTTCTGCGCTTTCAAAACCTTTTGCGGCATTAATAAACTCAATAGCCATTTTGTTATTGCTGGCTTTTTGTGAATTGTCAGGCATCATTTATCCTCTTGCTTGAATAGTTGAATTAATCGGAAAAGGCGTACCGTGAGGTTGAGGAGGCTTTTTTCCGGAACATGCACAAAGTGCGATAGAAAGGGAGAGAAGAAGGATGGTTTTCACGGGAATTTCCTTGATTTATGAATCGATAAGCCCAAAAAAAACACCCCGATTGGGGTGTTCTTCACAGATAGATTAATAGGTTGTTGCGTGATATTGCGTTTTTTGAATATTGAAACGATTATCATCGGTTAGAGAAAGAGTTGTACGAAAGTTGTCAATTTTGACTTTCTCTTTAGGAGGTATGTGGATGTCGGTTGATACTGCCGACACATAATAACCCTGTTTGTCATAAATAGGAACGGACACATTAACCACAATCAGACGATTGGTTTTGTTTAAAGCCTCACCAGTAAAGGTTATATCTGCCTGTGGAATCGCCCCCTTATAACTGCCACCTCTTTGGACAACAAGCATTTTCAAGTTTTTTAATTCGTATTGAGCTGTCGATTTACTGCCTAAAGACAAAGTGTCTTTAGCTTGCCCTGCTCCCGAACCGGCCATACCTGAATTAATGCCCGCCAAAGTACCGTTGATGGCGCTGAGGCCGTCAGTCAGTTCAGCACAGGCACTCAAGCCCAAACTCAGGGCTGTTATAGCAGCAAATTTAGTAATCTTGCGATAATCCATATTTAAACCCTTAGAGTATTAATCATCAAAACGAACCGGTACTGGTCGGTCAAGCAGTTTAAAAAATAATCCAAAAATCGATAAACCGATACATAGCCCGGCTAATCTGGCCAAAGAACTTTCCATCAAGTTGCCGAACATACCGATAAACATCAATGTGCTCACAGAAAGCAACAACATCCACCAAAGCATTTTAGTTACGAAAGTCATAATCATATTCTCCTAAAATTGGATTATTCCTTTTTGACTTTCCCGCCACCGGGAAGTTCCACACCTTTTGCCCATCTTGCCACAGACATAACGGTTCGACTGAAACCGTTTACAGATGCCCCACCCGTTAAAGCGGAAGAAATCGAAGGAATACTCCAGGCAACCAAAATAAAAATTGTTGTTGATAGGAAAAAGAGCGGAATCAAACCGACTACCTGAGCAACTGATCCGATCTCTCCAACTACTGCTCTTTCTAATTGGTTCTTGAAAAAATCATTCTGCAATGCACCTAGAATAACGTAAAACACTACTGTAACTGAGTAATTAAGGATTTGTCCTATCCAATTCATGCCCCACTGCCGTGTTGCAGGAAACAACATTGAACCTATAAACATAGGTCCGATGACGATTACCATCGCCAATGATAGTTTGGCAATTAGGTAATAAGCAAATGTAATGAGAAAGAACAAATAAGCCAATATAACAGCAACCGTACCACCAATATAAAGCATCAGCTTATCTGATACTTGTAGCATATCCAAAGAAGAGGCATACGCAAAAATATTCTCCATCATCTTTAAGATATTGTTGCTTTGGGTATCCAACGCGCTTGCAGTATAGGTTGAAGTCCCCAACAATCCACTCAGATTTTCGGGCAACATCCACATGATATTGGCGAGTTTCTGATACTGACTGGAATTGAACGCAAAAGCGATAATTAGCAACCAGCCGATCATGCGCTTACCCAAATCCACGACATTTTCATCAAACCCCCGTTTGTAATAGTCAAACGCGATCAACAGGATATAAATCCCAAAGCCGATTTGAAAAACCGGAGCAATACCGCTGATCATGTTGTTTGATTTTTGGAACAGATTAGTTCCCATACCGTTTAGTAGAAAGTTGGCGAGTTCGGAAAAATAAGAAGTTGTTTCCATAATTTGCCCTATTTTATTTAGTGCTGCATTCGCTTACTCCCGAATGCAGCACAATAAAGCTACTACTGATTGCAGACCGCATAGTTGCGATCACGGATATGACGTGCCATACATTCTTCACGGGAAGCATACTGGCGCTGTTCGATTTCTTGTTGTCGTTTATACAACCGATCGAGCATATCCAGCTTGGTTTGATTGTTGGCGATTTTTGCCTGTTCCACAGAAATACGGTTTTGCAGATCAGTAGCGGCTTTGATGTCTTGTGTATTGTTGACTTCGTCCATCAAGCGCGACAGAGATTTAAGTTGTGTCTCCATCGAGTTAAAGACTTTTTCCATCTCCTTCATGTTATGCACAGCCATTCGTTGCGCCGTTTCAGGGTTATAAGCCTTACTATTAATTACAGACTTATAGTCGATATTTTTTGCGCCTTTATAAATCTCGCTCCACTCGGACGGAATTTGGTCTTTGAGCGTATCCTTCAAAAGATTGCCCATATTGCGCGAACCTGTCATCGCTTTAAACTGTTTAACCTGTTGTTCGTACTGCTGTTTCATTTGTGCGAGTTGCTTAGCCATCTCCATCATCTGCTGAATGAAGTTTTGGGCGCGTTGAGCTGCTGCTGCACCATCAACTACCGGAATACCACTAGCTGTAACTGCTAAAGGCATAGCTGCTAAACTCGTAACAAGAAGAGCCATAGCGGATAATTTCTTCAGATTCAATTTCATCATAAGTTCCTTGTTGAAAGCCGCATCAAGCGGCAAAAAAAAGGCCGTTTGAAATTCAAACAGCCTTCGTTAAATTAAAAGAATATTATGCGGCTCGCACATTTTTCTTCTCTGCACGGCGTTCTCGCAGGGTTTCAAGAAATGGGCGATACCAAACATCCGGATTTTCACTGCCAACATCTTCCATAATTTGATGCAACAACTCAACGTTATCAGATGAACCTGACAGGAAAGCCATTTCATCATGAAAACCGTACAAATCCAGCATGGCAAAAGCCGATTGTTTCGACTGCTTAACCAAGAATGTGCGACTTTCCAACGAGAGTTTGGAAAGTTCCTCAAACTCTTTTAGCGTCAGGCCACAACGTTCGTAGCTGTTTTCAAATTCGGCATCAGGATTCGGCAGAAAGATTTTAGTTGGCGTTTGTTGCACAATCGCCGGGAAAATAGGACAAGAAATTGCATCTTCCGGTGATTGCGACACCAAAATCAACCAGCCGCCGCGTTTACGGTCGGTTTTCAGAATCTTGAGCATGATGTCCTGCAATGCCTCAAAACGTGCCGCATACCAAAATTCTTCAATGATGGAAGCGAGAATGCCGTCTTCTTTAGCAACTTTGTCCATCATGATATTTCTCAGGTGGAACATATACGCTAAAACCGGAGCGGTCGGCGGATAGTCGTCCTTCAGAATATCGGTCAGGTCAAATCCAACACGGAAGAACTTTTCAGCATCAAACATGTTTGTTGGGTTGTCCAGGCACCATGAGAACCGTCCACCTTCACTTTCACACCATTTAGAAAGGCGCATACGAAGTGAGTTAGGATCAGGAACAACAGGGATGCTTTGCAGTAGATGACTAAACCGGCGGTTTTCATAATCCATACTGAACAAGGTATCGACAGCAGCCTGAATCTCTTTTTCTTCCGTAGCCGTCAATTTGCCGTTCTCGTCCGCTCCACACATACCGACCAAGCTGTACAGGAATTCACGATTTGAAGGTGTATCAGGCAGTTGAAAAGGATTTAACCCGGTAGGCACACCTGCTTCTAAGGCAAAATAAGAACCACCGATGGCGCGGATAAAGATTTCCATACCTCTGTCCAAGTCCATCACAAACATATAAGGATTGAAGCGTTCTGTGAACGCCATCATTGATGTTTGCAAAGTGGTTTTACCCGTACCGGTTGCACCCAACATCAGTGTGTGTCCGGCGATTTTCTCACCAAGGTTGTCCTCCTTCAGATTTGAGAAATGGAAGTTGAAATCGTAAATCGTCTTGGATGTGGTTTGCAGCGGCATAATTGCTGAGCCGTCACCAATCGGATTGCCCTGTTTTTTACCGTGCGAGTAGTTGTGTATGCCGAAGGTTGTCGCAAAGTTTGTTGTCGTTTTCGGGAAAGAGCGAGGTCTTTCCTTACTGCCCGGCACCTGACTGAAAAATGTCGCCGGAGCAGACAGCCCAGCCTTGGTAAAGCGGTAGCCACCCGCATTCAGGAATGTGGAATAAGCACGCGCACCGTTTGCCGCCGCCTCTTCCGCCGTCTTACCGTACACAACCAACGCCGCATGATAGTCGCCGAACATAAGTTCGCCCGATACCAGCAAGCCCTGACCTTCTTCCAGCTCTTCCTGTTGCGCGGTCGCTTTGTCATTGACCGATGTCAGATTGTTCAACTGTTTCTTAATTTCGCCCTGCATATCATACGGATTGATGAACACAAGGCTTTGAGTGAATGTGAACTCACAAGGCAAGCGCAAGATTGATGTCAAGATTTTAGGTTTACTAATCCCAAAGTCTTTCAGATCGAACATTTGTGCAAACTTACGAGTCCCGTTTTGGGAACGAATTTCGCACAAATCCGAGCCAAAATGCAGATTAGCTCCTGGAATAGTCTGATAAGCATCAACGAAAGACAAAGGAATCTCTTCCCGTGTTCCATTAATTAGGCTACCAAAAAACGAGTACACCTCCGAGAAGGCAACACCGTTTTCATTCTTATAGGCAGTCAAAAGATACGGATCGTATGGTTCGAGTGAACGCATCAGAATCTGAATTTGCTCCTCTGCTTCTTTAATACCTGCTTCCAAATAGTCGTTCTTAATCAAAACCGTCAAATGGAACACGTTTTCAAAATAATCCGCTTCCTGAAAGCGTTTCAGATACTTGTCAGCAAACTGCTGACAGAAAGCCGTCTGAAACTTGTACTCACGGTCAAAGACAATCTTTTGGCGTTGCAGCGTTCCCCACACCGCCAAACGGTTGCCCAAGGTTTTGCCCATACCGGCGAGCAGGTTGCGTAACGATACAAACTGCGTGAACAGGTGCTTGTCGTCCACACCGTCAAACGGCAGGCCTTCCATGCGGATAACGAAGGCGTGATGTCCAGTTTTGTAATTAACGATGTTGTTTGTAACGTGTTGGCAGATTTTCGGTAGAAAATCCGACTGTGCCGGTTGCGCTTTTAGAGCGTTGCTCAAAAAATCGCTGATAATCACTTTGTTGTCTCCCGAATTTTGTAGCGAGAATGGTATTGGTGCCGTTGAACATTTTGGCGTTTCTGCGACGTAAGAAGTATTTTGTTTCATAGAAATAAATTCTTAGGGCTTGATCGTCGTTAACGCAGATGGTGCGGAAGAAAGCCAAAATTGGAAAAGGCAACAGTAGAAAAAACAATGCCTTCCCTTGGAGGAAAGGCATTGAGAGCATTGCAGTCATCATTCCTACAAATATGCAGGCTACAACCGCTGGAAGGGGAATACCCCAAAGCATAGCCTGACGACTTAAACCGTTGAATGTTGCCTGCTCTGTATGAATATCTTCTTTTTTCATAAAGTTAACCAGTTCAATCAACTTACAAGCTAATAGAGCCACCTTTGGTAAACAAGTAGGTTGCAAATACGATTGCACCACCAGCAACGAAAGTTAATAAACTTGTTTCTAAAAAATCAGACCACGTTTTACGACCGGCCTTGATTTGAAAAACAGTCCAAAGTAAGACAGCACCGGCAAGAACACCTACCAATGTATACATACCTGCCCTGATATTTGTGGCTATTGTTGTAACTTCATTAAACCCATCTGCGAGTGTCATTTGCGCAACCGTTAACAAGGCAACTGTTGCAACTGTTTGTGTATTGGTTACAGCTTTTTTGATGTAATTCATCATCATTTCCTTTTTAAAAGACAAAAAAAACCGCATTTAGCGGTAAGTAAGAATTGCCCGAAGGCAGTTAAAACTCTTTAAATACATCCCATTCCGCGTATCGTTTGACGGGTGTTTGGGCTGCTACTTTGACTATGTTTTCAGACGAGCTATCAGATCGGGCAACAGCAGGTATAGGCTTCGGCTTAAAATGCTGAACAGAGTGTGATGCCAAAACTGTACGATTGCCGCTCAATCGTGCGTAACGTTCTTTCACATTGCGAACGTAGTGCTGCGTTTCCCGATAAGGCGGAATGCCACCATATTTCCTGACAGCTCCCTCACCGGCGTTATACCCAGCCAGTACCAAATCAATATTGCAACCATGTGGGCTGGATTTGTCAGGAAAGTGGTTACATAAAAAACGCAGGTAACGTGTACCCGCGATGATGTTTTGTTCCGGATCGTAGAGATGTTTTGGATTCACCCCCATTCTTGCGGCCGTCGGCGGTATAACCTGTAACAAACCTCTGGCGTTTTTATTAGATATTGCGAAACGATTACCTGAGCTTTCCCGTCCCATAACCGCCCATACAATGTTTTTGTCCAAACGCTGTAATGCTGCATGCTTTTCAACTAATGCAGCGTATTGAGGGTATGGAGCATCGGCAATCGCTGATGTTTGGTAAAAAGCAAAGAGTGATGTTGTCAATATCAATATTCTCTTCATGTTTTTTTCACACCCCATTTCTAGGCAGGGGACACCTGCCAATCGTTTACATAACGGATACGGCCGCCCTTAATTGAGTGATACCGTGTTCCATAAACATACACTTTCAGACGACCGTCAGACATAGTTTTCAACACGTTGCAATACATCAAGTAATCAATCCGAGACCGACTATTTAATGAATGCATACATTCAAGAAGATGCGAACCGTTCCAACCATCGGGTTGTTCGTTACGAATTGTTCTACCCATTATTTTTCCTTTATTTATTCTGAAAAGAAAAAACGAAAATCAAAGCAAATTGAGTAAAAATGCTTGGATTTTCGTTCTGTGGTATGTGTCTAGTTTGTGCCGAGATAAGGCAAGATTAAACTGTATCAGATTGAAGGTGCTGGCCTCAACTCTTTTTAGAAACAATTAGTTATATTTTATTATTTGGACTTTTAATCCGTTGGTCGAGCGTTCGAATCGCTCACGACCCACCAAATATGAAAACCTGCTTTGAAAAAAGCAGGTTTTTTTACGTTTGGATTTTAAGATTTTGTTGAGCATATTTTGTTATTAAAACAATACATAGCACATCAAGCATCAGGTCGTCTGAAAGATATTTTCAGACGGCCTGAAGTTTTATAGGAATGATTTTGAGAAATAAGCTTTCTACCTGGCAGACAAACGTTTAAAACCTAACCTGCGTCTGCAACTGCCTACGATAAACCAATACGGCAGCAGTCAGCGTGGCAAAAGAGAATGCAGACAATAAAAGCAGATAACGGCCGATTCCGTCCAGTCCGCTGCGGTTGAGCAGCAATTCCTGAAAAGCCTTCAAGCCCCAAGCCATTGGGGAAATCCAAGTGAGTTGCTGCATGGTTTCGGGCATGACGTGGGCGGGCACCATAATGCCGCCGATTGCCGCCATCAGGATAATGCCGCCACCACCAAGGACGACGGCGTGTTCGGTGGATTTGGCGCAGACGCTGATTAACAGCGCGTAGCCGAGTGCGGCGGCGCTAACGGCGGCGGACAGCAGCGCGTAGGGAACAAGGCTGCCGTTGAGTATGAGGGCGGGCACGCCGATTTCGGGCAGTAGGTAGCGGCCGAGCAGCAGCATTCCGACAAACTGAAGTTGGTTAATCAGGAAATAGGGGATGAGTTTGGCGGCAATCAGGCCGGACGCGGAGGCGCGGGCGAGACTCAGGCGGGTGATGGTGTTGGTCTGGCGTTCCAGCGCCATGACGTTCGACAGCGGTATCATGATGAAAAACATACCGAAAATCAACCATGCGGGAACGCTGTGCTGTACGGCGTTGGGTTTTTCCACCGTGCCGCTGCCTGCGCTCAGGTAGTGTTCTTCCAGCATTTTTTTATCTAAAAAGCTGCGCACGGCGGCGAATTGTTCGTCGTTTTTTTCATCGACTTTTTTCTGGATGTCTTTGCGGATGGAGCGGGGCAGTTTTTTATTGTCGATTTTGATGCCGTCGTTGTTGTCGAAATAGGCGTCCAGCCGCGTTTGGGTATAGTGTTGCTGCAAAACGCCTTTGACCGCTGCCAGCCATGAAGGCTCGGTATCGGGCGGTACATAGATTGGCAAGGCTTTGTTGTCGGCGATTTTGTCGGAAGAGGCGTTCGGGTTGTGCAGCACCAGTTGGAAACGCTTGTTGTGCAGGCCGTTTTGCGCGTCGGTTAGTTTTTCAGACGGCATCAGTGTGACATGGATTTGTTCTTTTTTCAGCGCAGCGGCTAGTGCGGTATTGACACTGTCGTCTGCCGCACCGACCAGCGCGATGCGGCTGTCGGTGTGCGGGTCTTGGTCGCGGCTCAGCGCCAACGACATAATCAGCATGAAGGCGATGGGCATCACAAACAACACGGCCAAACCGTGCAGGTCGCGGCAGAGCAATTTGAGTTCTTTGAGGAGGGAGGAAGTCGTCATTGTGGATTTTGCTTATCTGTTGCCGGTTCGTCTTTGCGCAGGAAATCGAGGTAAAACGTTTCCAGCGAACCGTGTCCCTGCTGGAAGTAGCGGATTTGCGCGCCGCTTTGTTGCAGGGTGGTGTAAACGGCGGCGGCATCGTGCGCCGTTTCCATCATACCGCGGCTGTCCACTTGCTTGGCACCCAAAGCGGTCAGCGTTTGAGGTGGCAGTGGTGGTTCGACGGTAAAACGCACGACACCGGTTTGCGTACTTAAAAGCTCGTCCAAACCGCCGTGATACACCAGTTTGCCGTGTTGCAGCAGCGCGATTTTGCCGCAAAGCTGCTCGATTTCCGACAGATAGTGCGAGGTGTAAACCACCGTTACCCCCTGCCGCGTCAAATCTGCCACGCTGTCGAGGATAAAGCGGCGCGACTGCGGGTCGATGCCGACCGTGATTTCGTCTAGGAACACCAGTTGCGGCGTGTTAATCAGGCCGATGGCAAAATTCAGACGGCGTTTAAGCCCGCCCGAAAGATGCTTCGCCGCCTTGTTTTTATGGGCGGTCAGGTCGGTCTGTTCCAACAGCGCATTCAGACGGCCTTTGTCGCGCACTTTGTAAAGCGAAGCGAAAAACAGCAAGTTGTCCCACACAGAAAGCTGCGGATAAAACGCAAAATCCTGCGGCACCAAACCGATTTTCTGCCGCTCGCTGCGGCTCAACAGGCGCAACGGTTTGCCGTCAAATAAAATTTCGTCCTGCCGTACTTCCTGCAAGCCTGCCAAAAGCGACATCAGCGTTGTTTTCCCCGCACCGTTGTGGCCGAGCAGCCCCAAACATTCGCCGTCGGCAATATCGAACGACACATTGTCCAGCGCGGCGGTTTCGGTTTTGGGATAACGGTGGGAGAGGGATTGGATTTGAATCATGGTTTCAGACGACCTTTTCGAGCGATATTTATATCGCAGCACCCCATAAATAACGGCGCTGGAATTTACCGTCCTTAAATATAAAGCAGACATCGAAAGGATTGCCGTCCGAACCTTGTCTGCCGAACAGATAAAGTGTCTTATCGCTGTGGCGGTAATAGGCTTTCCAGCCGTGATATACATTGCTGCCGCGTGCGGTAGCGGCAAAATCGGGCGAGAACAGTCCTTGCAGTTCGGCAGCGGGAACCGCTTGACCGTTTAGCGTGATACGTTCAAGCGCGAACACGCTTTTGGGAATCATAGAGTCCATGCCATAGAACGGCTTGCCTTGATAGAGACGCGCAGTGAAGTTGTCTTTGCTGATACTGGAGAAATCACTGCGTTTTAGATGGAGGCGGCGTGCAGCGATGCGTACTGTTTGTCCGTTGCCGGACAAAGTCAGCGTATCGTCGCGATCGGATTGTTCACGCAGTCGGACGAAGTTTTTGTCGGAGGCGGGAAATATCAGACGACTGTAATGGATAAAGCCAAAATTGTCGGCACTTGCCTGTTGTAGCTGAACAAAACAGAAGTCCGACCTGTTTTCACTGAGTTCTTCTATACATTCCAACGGTGTGCCGTTGGGAATTTTTGCCAAGACTTTGGCATTCAAATCGGGTCTTTTGCGCAAGTTGGTGTGTCCGTCGGCATCATGAACCAAAGCAAAGCCGTCCGGCGGCGCGGCATAGGTTAAGGCAGAACACAATAATAAGACAGTAGCTAGGTAACGCATTTTTAATTTCTTTTAGTTTTCAGACGGCCTGAATGTCAAAATAATCCACGGTAGATTAATCTGGATCGAATAAATCCTGATTATTTCAATAATCCGCGCCACAATGCTTCTTCATTATCCGCAATTTTGCGCAGAAATTCGGCAATGTTGCGGCAACCGTTTTCGGATGGTTTTTTGCACTGTTTCACGCACATTGCTGCGAATTGACGCCATTGGTCGCCGATGGCGGTCATTTGTTCTGAGGCCGTCTGAAATGCAGGTTCGTTGCAGATATGGGCGGCCTGTTCGAGGAAGTAGGCGTAGATGTAGCGGAAACCTGCGCCGCCGGTACCGATTTCTTCCTGCATCCGCACCAAATGGCCGAGAAACAGTTTTTGGTATTTCTCATTTTGTTTGGCGGGCAGGGATTCGATTTTTTTGGCCAGCGTGCGGATGCCTTTTACGCCGATGAAAAAGACCGGTGTGAGCATTTGTTTGGCGTTTTTGCGGATGGCTTTGCGGATGATGGCGGGCAAGTCGGCCTGAACTTTTTCAGACGACCTGTCGTTTTCCAGCGTGTACATCATGCCTTTTGCCGCCAATACACCTTTGGCGAAGCGCGCCTGCTGCAAATCTTCGGCGGCGCAGCGCTGCACGGTTTCAAATACGGGGTCGCTGATCAGGTAGTCGCCGCCGTCTTTGCCGTATACCAAGAGATTGTGTGCGTTGAAATGGAAACGCATTTGCGGCGGGAAATACGGCAGCCAGAAGACGGAGGTTTGCAAACCTGCCAGCTTGCCTGAGGACAGCGCGGCATCCAATGCGGCTTGTCCGCTTTGTGCGTCGGAAAATTTGCGGACGGATAATTTCAG